>JAGWRH010000039.1 GCA_028876695.1 Acidobacteriota bacterium
GGCGCGGCTTTTTCGTGCCCAGCAGATGGCGCTTGCCGGACCGCCAGCGCAGCACTTTCCCGGTTGACGTGATCTTAAAGCGCTTGGCGGCGCCTCGATGCGTCTTCAGCTTAGCTTTCTTGTTCTTCGTGGTCACAATATCCTCGAATCGGAATTTTCAAGCCGCGCCTTCCGCCGCCGGTTGCGGCGTTCGCGGCGACGACGTCGCCGCAGCGCCCTTTTTCGGCGCCAGCAGCGCGAGCAGGATGTTCGCTTCCATGCGCGGGCCGAACTCTACCTGCGCGTGATCGCCGATGTCCTTCAGCAAGCGCTCCATTTTCGAGCGGCCCACGTCCTGGTGAGCCATCTCCCGGCCACGATGGAAAATCATGGCCTTCACCTTATATCCTTCGCCCAGGAATCGCACAATTTGGTTCTTACGGACCTGGTAATCGTGCTCGGCTGTCGAAGGCCGGAACTTCACTTCCTTGATATGCGAACTCTTCTGGTGCCGTTTCGCTTCGTGAGCCTTCTTGCTTTGCTCGTAAAGGAACTTCCCGTAATCCACGAGCTTGCAAACCGGCGGAACGGCATTCGGCGAGATTTCCACCACATCCAGGCCTGCGTCTCGCGCTTTCTTCATGGCGTCGAACAATGACATGACGCCCAGCTGGCCACCCGCGTCGTCAATCAAGCGGACCTCGCGCGCGCGAATGCGCTCATTAACGCGAAGGCCCCCTACTCCACCTCGTTCTGCGATAAAGCCACCTCCCGGGCTCGCAAATGGCTGCTAGCGGCCCGCGTGCCGCCTCTCCGGCGCCGAAACGCCGTGAGACGGGTTATTAAGTATAGCACGTTGCAGCCGCTCGCCCACAAGCCGGTCATTCAGCCGAAAACGCGATCAATACATTACCCGTTCCGGACCCAACCACCGCGTAACCTGAACCGACGTATACCATTCCGTTCACGATTGTTGGCCCGATCGCGTCAATTGTACCGCCGTGCGCCGGAACCTTGTTCACCGTCTCGAAATCGTGCTTGGTATTGTAAGACCAGATTTCGTGGCCGTCGCTAGTGGCAAGCGCGTGGAGCTTCCCGTCGTTGCCAGCCACGAAAACGACGCCGGGAATCAGCGATGTGGCTGAGGAATTGGCGACGCGCCCCGGAGGATTCCCGAGCGCGTTGTACCAATCCACCTTTCCGGTGGCGAGTCCAACCGAAACCACGCCTCCTGCATGCAACCCGTAGTACACGTGCCGATCATCCGCCGCCCCGCCCCACACGATTCCGTTCAGCTCTGCATAAAACGGGCTCTGTCCCTTTACCGGAGGCGTGACAGTGACTTCCCAGAGCCTTTTGCCCTTGTGATCGGGATCGAGCGCGATGATTCGGCCGTTTTTCGTTCCGAACACGAGCACGCGCTTGCCGCTCGCTAGTGTACGGAGTATCGGTGAATTGCCGATGTCCTGATCGGGGCCGTTCACCGGCGGGCAGTTGTCGGTCCGGCTGGCGCCGTTGCAACCGCCAATGAATGCGTCGTTCGCCTGAGCCTGGTAGTGCCAAAGTAATTTGCCGGTCTTCATATCGATCGCGACGATTGCATCGGTGGTAAGGGGCACAGGATTGCTCTGCGCGTCTCCCGTGCCCACGTACACGACGTGCCGTTTCGTGTCGATCGTCGGCGCGCTCCAGATATCGCCGCCCGAAGGCGAGTAGAGCTGCACGCCCGCGGAATTTTTGCGCGTCGGCTTGGGCTCGTCTACCATGTACGCCTTCCAGATCATCTTCCCCGTGTTTGCGTCCAACGCGACGACGCTCCCGCGCATCGTGCAGCACGGGTAATCGAGCGACGATGCCGAAAATTCCTCCGACGACGAGACGGGCACGTAATCGACCCCGTCGTACACGGTGACTGCGCCGGTTACACGGGAAATGAAATTCTCTTCGACCTTGGTCTTCCACAATGGCTTTCCGGTCTGAGCGTCTAGGGCGTAAGCGTAAGCGTGGCCATCGCCGAAGTAGGCGGCGTATTTCGTATCGCCGAGCCCTTTCACCGCGCGGACGCTGATCGCATTGCGCACATACCCCTCGGCCTGATACGCCCAGTAAACGCAACCCGTTTCCGCATTCAGCGAGTAGATGTACCCGGTATCGGTGCCGACGAAAATGCGCCCGGAAACGACCGTGGGTTGCCCGTACGCCGACAAGCCCTCCGGGTAACCGAATGCCCATTTCACTTTCAGATTCGGCACTTGCTCGGGACTGAGCCCCGCATCCTGCGCCGGCTGAAAGCGCGTATTGGCAACGTCCGCGCCCCATCCATTCCATTCAGGTCCGGATCCGGGCGCGGTCATCGGCGGATTCGAATCGCAGCGGTTCGGCATGCTTTCTGCGCTGCCTTCTTGCAAGCTGCCAAGCGGCCGGCCGCTCAAGAACGTGGCCAGCATCTTCCGCTGATCTTCCGTCAGCGATGCGCCCTGCACTTTCATCAGGCCCGTGCTGAGCGCCTCGTAAATCCGTTCCGGAGTCATCTGTCGAATCACCGAGGGCTGCGGCGCTCGCGGCACGTTGGCATTGCCGTGGCAGCCCATGCAGTGCTGTTGGAAAAGCGCGATGCCCGATTCTGTTCCGGCTGTGCGCACGTTCGGTTCCTGCGTGGCCCCCGACTGCGGCTGCGCCGGCACCGGCGGCGCTCCTTGCGCGCGAATCGCGGTTTGCGCCCCGAAAATACTGAACACCGCCGCCACCCCTACTGCCGTGATCCGCCCGAATCGACTCATCGCGATCGTGTCCTTCCCCATTGATTAATTTATTATTTGTCGCTGATTCCGCCCCACGCCGAATGCAAATGATACGGCAATCCGGAACCGACCATGATGATGCGGTGGATCAGGCCATCGCGGATCTTGAACGCCTCCGTCACCTGGATGCTCGAAGGACGGTTGAAAATGTTGCTCATCGATACGGTCTGCCCGTTCGTCAGCTTGATCCTCTGGACCGCCCCGTTCTGATCGAACGTGACGTTGGCCCACACCACTCCTCGCTCCTGATCGACGATTGGGAAACGACGCTGCCAGATCCGCGTGACTACGGCGTAGTACCCGCTCTTGAATTGCGCCATGCAGCTCATCGCGAACGCGTTGAACGACGCGTTCGGTGAAAGCTTCGGATTGTTGGTCGTCTGCATTCCGTTTTCCACGCGGTTGCAGTCGTCGGCAAACGGGTATTTGCCTTTTCCATCGTTGTTTTCGAGACCGGCGAAATACATGTTCGCGGTGGCGATCATGCGCGCGCGCGATACGCGCTCGGATTCCGGCACCGTGTCGGTCCAGATCGGATCGGGCGTACTGGCGTCGAGCGCGGGGATGCCGGATGGACCGCCGCCGCCCTGCCGATAGTAGCTGGTCTCGATTTCCGTAATCCGCCCCAGCTGCACGCGCAGCCGCATGCCCATGATCAGTAAATGATCGCTTTCATGCATCGTCACCATGCAGCCGATCTGCTCCACCACCGGATCGGCGAAGCA
>JAGWRH010000040.1 GCA_028876695.1 Acidobacteriota bacterium
CAGCGCGGCGCCGGCGGTTTCGCCGTAGCCGGTGACGACATTCACGACGCCATCGGGAATGCCGGCCTCCTGAACCAGTTCGCCCAACCGCAGCGCGGTAAGCGGAGTTTGTTCCGCGGGCTTCAGGACGCAGGTGCAGCCCGCCGCAAGCGCCGGCGCCAGCTTCAGAGTGGCCATCACCAGCGGAAAATTCCACGGAACGATCATCCCCACCACGCCCACGGGTTCGCGCAGCGTGTAGGCAAAAAACTTCGCGCCGTGCGCGGAAACCGGAATGGTGTTGCCTTCGATCTTCGTGGCCCAGCCGGCATAGTAACGAAGCTGGTCCGCGGAATACGGCACGTCCAGCATGCGCGTGATCGCCAGCGGTTTGCCCTGGTTCAGACATTCCAGTTGCGCAAATTCTTCGAGGTTCTGTTCGAGCAGATCGGCGAGCTTCCAAATCGCCCGCCCGCGCTCGGACGGCGTCAAGTTGCGCCACGGGCCTTGTTCGAACGCCGCGCGCGCGGCCGCCACGGCGCGATTGATGTCTTCCTTGTCGCCTTCGGCGATGTTGGCGAGCACTTCGCCAGTCGCCGGATTGTACGCAGGGAAAGTTTTGCCCGATGCGGCATCCACCCATTTACCGTTGATCAGCATCTTGCGTGGTTTTTCCACATACTTGGTCACATTCTCGTTGACGGAAATTGCCTGAGTCGCGGTAGCCATTGATTCCTCCTTCTGCGGAAACTGGGGGTGCCATCTTACACCCGGATGCGAATCCAATCTAACGGTGGAAAAGCCCCACGTAGGCGGCGTTCCCGAGCACGTGGCCCTTGATTGCGTCCTCGATCTGTTCGCGCGTGGCGCCTTGCGGCAGATCCAGCGTTTTATCCACCGCGAGAAGCTCAAACGTGTAGTGATGATACGCGCCCGGGCCCGCGCACGGGCCTTGGTATGCCGCTTTCCCGGTGATGTTCGTCCCCTGCAAGCCGCCGCCCGGCAGAGGCGCTTCCGGTGAAACCGCTTCCGGCAGCATCGTTGCGCTCGCCGGAATATTAAACGCGATCCAATGCGTGATATCGGTCGCTGCCTTTGGTATGCGCGCATCCGGATCGTGAAGGATCAGCACGAAGCTGACCGTACCCTGCGGCGGGTTTTTCCATTCCAGCTCGGGAGAGACTCCGGTGGAAATATGCCTCGGGCCGCTCGGCGGCGGCTCCGTTGCGGCGCAGGTATATTTCACGGGAATGGGTGAGGCATCCGGAAATGACGCGCTGGATAGCACCAGGGACGGCCCGGGCGCCCGTCGGGCTGGCCCCGATTGCTGCGCTGCCACCAATCCGCAAACGCCCAGAACCAGCGCAGCGGCTCCCAATGATCGAGCGATTACAGAGTGGATCATGATCTCGTCTCCTCCTCGTACTTTGATTCAGGCCACGCCGGTTACTTTTGATAACTTACGCGCCAGACGGAGTTCGATCCGTCGTCCGTTACCATCAGCGATCCATCCTGCGCTACGGCCACTCCCACTGGCCGACCCCAGCAGCTTCCATCAGGCAGCACGAAGCCTGTGAGAAAATCCTCGTACGAACCCGTGGCGTGTCCGTCTTTTATTGGCGCCATAATGACCTCGTAGCCCGTGCGCACCGACCGGTTCCACGAGCCGTGCTCGGCGACGAACAATTGTCCGCGGTATTCCTTTGGAAATTGTTTGCCTTCGTAAAAGACTAGTCCCAGCGACGCGTTGTGCGGCTCGAGCAGAACATCCGGAACGATCGCCTTGTCCTTCAGTTCGGGATGTTTGCCGGGGAACCGCGGATCGGGATGTCCGCCCGTGTAATACCACGGCCAGCCGTAGAAGCCGCCTTCCTGGACGTGCGTCACATAGTCGGGCGGAAGATTGTCGCCCAGTTCATCGCGCTCGTTCACCGAGGTCCAAAGCTCACCCGTCTGCGGATTGATTGTGATGCCGGAGCCGTTGCGAATGCCGGTCGCATAGACCTGCAGGTTCGAGCCGTCGGGATTCGCCACCAAAATGTCGGCGCGGTGGTATTCGCCGCTGTCCGGCTTATCGATATCCGTCACGTTGGTGTGCGAACCAACGGAGATGAACATTCGCTTGTTATCGAGCGAAAACGCAACGCCTTTGGCGAAGTGATTCGGTCCCGCCGGAAGATCGGGAACGATTGTTTCCTGCGGCCCGCGCGCCTTCAAATCGCCGTTCTGATAGGGGTAGCGCACCACTTTGTCGGTATTGCCGATGTACACGTACTGCGGGTTCGGTCCACGCGGATAGAAGGCGATTCCAAAGGGCAAGCGCAGCCCGCTCGCGAACTCCGAGGTTTGCTCCGCCTTTCCGTCGGCGGTCATGCCGCGCAATACCATCACCTTGCCGGCGTTCGTCTCCGAAACGAAAAGATCGCCGTTCGGTGCGGCAACGATAATCCGCGGACCCTTCAAATCGGCCGAATAGAGTTGCACTTTAAATCCCGAGGGAGCCTGCGGCCACACATCCGCCGGGCGCGGCACGGGGCGCGAGAACACCGCCGATGATTTTGTGGCATAGGGCTGCGGCAGGTCGCTCACGGTAATGTGGTGCATGTGCCCGGGCGTTTCTTGACGGAAATCGTTAAAGACGCTGTTGGTGCTGTTATCGGGCTGGCTTGCGTCCTGTGCATGGGCGCTGCGCCACTGGGCTGCAACGAACAAAAGCAGCGCGGCGCAGGCTGCGAAGATCGCACTTCGGTAAACAAGCTTCATAGATGTTCCTCCAGATTTCGCGCTCTTCATGAGATGGAAATGTTTGCCGTTGGAATGGCTGAAGCGCGTCACGTCATTCGTTCGCCGGCCGCCGGTCTGATGGCGTGCTCGGATTCGGCAGCCGGGTCCCGCGCTACCCGGGGCCCCGAAAGTCACAATGAAGGACGTGCGCGAAATTGCACAGGTTACACACGAACTCCGCCCTGCGATTCCAATCCAGGCTTACAATTGCCGAAAATCGGATTCGCGCGGAGCGATGACCGCGGCCTTTTCCGATGCAAAAGTGCGCGGTGTGGTTCGCGCGTCATCTGCGCGGGCCGTGGCGGGCGCGGTGGCTTTTTCCCCATGCGGACATTGCGCGAAGAATCGGCCGGAGGCTCTGCCCATGGCGCGTCAGCGAGTATTCAACGCGCGGCGGCACCTGCGCATACACTTTGCGGTGCACGATGTCGTCGCGCTCGAGCTCGCGCAGGTGCTTGGTGAGCATCTTCTTCGTCGAATGGGGAATGAGCTTTTGGAGCTGGTTGAACCGTCGCGTGCCGCTCTCGAGATGAAACAGGATCAGCGGCTTCCATTTGCCGCCGATGACTTCGGTGGTGCACTGAACAGGGCAGTCGGTATCTTTCACGATCTACTCCGGTGGTACTAAGTAGCGAAAAGGTGCCTACTGGTCGAGGCGGCACTTTAGCGTAAAATCTCGCCTTTGGCCAGCGGATAAAACGAAACTTCGGTTGGGCGGCATCACGTTACCACAGTTTGTCGTGCAGTCAAAGGCACCGCGGAACCCAGGCGGAGGGAAGCGATCATGGCGGCAAAGAAACCAGTGGTCTTATACGGCGCAAGCGGTTTTTCCGGTCGGCTGGCCGCCGAATACCTGCGCGAATTTGGTGTGCCATTTATCGCAGCCGGTCGCAATAAAACCAAAATTCAGGACGTCCTCAGCCGCGTTCCAGGTATCGAAACCGCCGACTACGAGACTGTCCAGGTCGGCTCGTCCGTGGATGAGCTCGCGAATCTTTTCTCCGGTGCGAAAGTGGTCTGCAACACGGTCGGGCCGTTCATCTATTACGGTCCGGCGGTGGTGGAAGCAGCGTTGAAGGCCGGATGCCATTACGTCGATATATCCGGCGAGCAGGCCTGGCACCGGCAAATCGCCGAGTGCTGGGGCGAAAAATTTGCGTCTAAGGGATTGCTCGTCGCGCCCGGCACCGCCTTCATGTCCGCGCCGAGCGACGCCGCCGCCCGCGTGTGCATGGAAACCGCCAATGTCGATTCGCTCGAAATTTTGTCGATGTTCGACGGCATGCCCACCTTCGGCTCCACGCAAACCATCTTCGCCGTGATTCAGACCGAGGGCTGCTATCTCGAACAAAACCGCTACAAGCCGTGGGTCCGCGCCAAAGGTTACGAGGTTGTCGTTCCCGGATACATGCGCACGCAATTAGCGCTCAGTTGGGGCGGCTTCCCGCATCCGGTCTGGTACAAGAACGAACCGCAGATCGCCAACGTGCGCTCCTTCGGCGGCCTGCTGAACCGCGAAATTATGGAAGGTGTGCTGGCCACCGAGAAGCATTTCGAGGAAACCATTCGCCCGTTGCCGAAAGCCGAACAGGAAAGGAAGTTGGCCGAGATGGCCAACGCGGTGCAAACCGGCACGCCTCCGCGCGAAAATTCCCGCACGCAGCGCACCATCGACGTAGTCGTCGGACGCGGCAGCACGGATTACGTGCAGTGCGCCGTTTTCGGCACGTGCTGCTATCGACAGACCGGGTTGCTCCAGGCCTACGCCGCGCATGCGCTGTCGCTTGGCGCGCAAAAGAAAGTCGGTTTCGCGTCGCCCGCCGCGGCCTTTGGCCATCGCGAGTTGCTCAAAGTCCTTGAATCCTTCGGTCTCTCGAAACTGAAAATGATTTCCTGAGCCGGAGTATTGCAACGGTTCATGCCACTACCAGAGGTTCCCTTGGCTGAAAGCGAACGAAAAGGGGGCCGAATTGGGCCCCCTCTTGCTTTGCTTGGTGTGGATGCGGGTTCAGTAGTTGAACTGAGTCCAGATGACGATCCCGTTCGTATCTCCCCCGGTCGCGAATCCTTGCGGATGCACCCAGTGAAAGTTCTGATCTCCGAACGCGATGTCGAATTGCTTGGTCACGGAGTAGCTGATTCCGCCTACCGTGTGGTAAAAGTCGATCGGATCCGTGCCGATGAAGTCGGTATTCGGCTTGAAATACTGCCACAAGCCAAATAGCGAAAACGGGGAGTTCCCCAGGCGGAGGTGTCCGAAAACATCAAAGCCCTGCTGATGGGTGCTGCCCGTGAGGACCTTCCCGGCCTCCGTGCCGAATGCGGCAAAAGCCCCAGATGGCGACCCAGAACCGTTGAACAAGTTGCTCGTCCCATACGAATTGTGACCCCAGTCGTACTCGAACGCGATCTGGTCGGCCTTATTGTGAGTCTGATAGAACGCTATCGCGGCCAACCGGTCGAGCGAGGTTTGGGCCGCCGACGGAAGAACCGTTTTGTAGCCATAATCGTTGAAGAAAGTAAAGCCCAAGCCCGTGCGATCCGCCGTGGTGCCAAAGGGGTACAGGGTGCCGCGGACCATAAACTGCTTGTTTTCATCGGTCTCGACCGCGTGGAAACTGGCGGTGTTGAAGGCTCCGAAATCGTAGTCCACGTATTCTTTCCCGTTGAACTCGATGGGTCCGTGGAGCTTGATGCCATCGTAGGTTGAGCTCAAGCTTAGGTAGTTCCACGGCGTGAGATACGTGTAGCGATAGCCGCTGAGGCCCTCTTCCCAGTCTGTTAAAGGCTGCTGCGTTTGACCGAGCGTGATTTTGTCGTTCTTGAATGCGCCCTCGCCAAAAATCTTTTGGAAGTCAGCATACCCATATTTCAGACGGAATGAGTAGCTGCCATCTGCTTGGCGATAGATGTCCGGTGTAACGCGCAGAGCGACGTGCTCGTTCGGCGTATACATGAAGTTGACGTATGCCCGGTTCACCTCGAAAGTGTTGAAGCCGTCGTTTCCCGGCGGCAGTTGCTCGGTGGGCGTGTCCAAAAACTGTTGGCCGTAGCCGGTGGAATTGTAGTAGCTCCAGCCGCCGTAGAAAGTTACGCCGATTTTGAAATCCTGCATGGCGATGGGACCGAGCTTGTCATTGTTACCCTGCGCTTTGGTCGCAGCGGCTGGCGCCGAGGCGGTCGCTGCCGTGGAGCTGAGAGCCGCGGAGGCCGTATGGCCCGCTGATGCGAATGCGGCCGGTGCCGCTGCGACTGGAGTTGCCGCAGGCGGGACCGAAAGGTTCTCGCGGCCGGCGCTGGTCGCCTTCAATTGCTCTTCTAGCTGTTGCATCTTCTTCTGCTGATCGTGAATCTGCTGAGCCTGCGTCGCAATCGCGTCGCGCAACTGCTGAAGCTCCGTTTCCATTTCGGCCGCGGCTGGCTTGGCCGGAGCCGCGTTTGGAGAAGCCGCGGCGCTATTGGCCGGGTTCGGCGCGGGTTTCGCCGCTGGTTCGGCGGCGGCGGCCTTGGGCGTGGCCGGGTCCGCGTTGTTATTTGCTGCTCCGCCTGCCGCCATCACCGGCATGGCAAATAAGCCGATGGCAATCACTGATGCCGCAATTGCTCGCATTCATTCCTCCTTGAGATTGTGAATTCCTGAAAGCAGACTGGACCGCGCAAACCACACCTACGCTTCGATATGAATCAATGTCGTTCCGGATGGATCAAACCAGCACGGTCTTCTTGGGCGCGGTTAGGGTAAGTGCGCTGGATGAAGCGCGTGTAACCGTTGTGTTAAAACTTTATTACTTTCGCTATCGGGGGGAACTGCGGGGGCAAAGCTTGCGGGGGAACCGTTCAACATCGCTGCCGCGCTGACCAGCGCGGTGGTCTTCGTACTTCGTCTCATTTGTAGAACCTCCGTTAGCGATCAGACTTGCGAAACGTGCCAGACAGAGTGCGGCAATCTAACACTAGCTGACTGGCAAAGCAAGGCTTCGATCTGAAGTGTCCTTGCAAAAATGCGGCGTTTTCTGTAGGTTATTGGGTGCCGTTTTCGCCGCAGGGCTCAAGCGCCACGCGCAAATCCCCCCTCGCCTAGGAGAGGAACACAACATGAGCAATCGCAGTCTGGAAGATGTCTTAAAAGCTGCCGGAAACCCCGTGAACATGCTCCGCAATTCACAGATCGGAGCCTATGTGTATCCGGTAGTTCCCCCGGAGTATTCCAATTGGCGCGACGAACAGCGCGCCTGGCGCGAGACCGCCGTGCTCTTCGATCAGTCTCATCACATGGCGAATATCTATGTGAAAGGGCCGGACGCCCTGAAGATGCTCTCCTTTCTCGCCACCAATAGCTTCGCCAAGTTTCCAGTGGACCGAGCCAAGCAGTTTGCGCCCTGCAGCTATGATGGGTATGTAATCGGCGACGGCATACTCTTCCATCTCGAACCGAATCATCTGGTCTTCGTCGGTCGCGCTCCCGCCGCCAACTGGATCGAATTCCACGCCGCCACTGGCGGATACAAGGTTGAGATTACCAAAGACGACCGTTCGCCCTCGAACCCGCGCGGCAAGGCCGTGGTTCGCACCTGCTACCGCTATCAGATTCAGGGACCCAATGCGCCGCAGATCATCGATCGGCTGAATGGCGGCCCCGCGCCCGACATCAAGTTTTTCAACATGGGCTACATCAACGTCGCCGGACGCAAGGTTCGTGCGCTGCGCCACGGCATGGCCGGCGCCCCGGGACTTGAAATCTGGGGTCCGTACGAGGAGCGCGAGGAGATCAAGGCAGCCATCGTCGAAGCCGGCAAGGATTTCGGCCTGCGCGAAGTCGGCTCTCGCGCCTATGCCACCAATACATTGGAGTCCGGCTGGATCCCATCGCCGCTTCCGGCGGTTTACACCGGCGAAAAAATGAGGGCGTTTCGCCAGTGGCTCCCGGCCGATAGCTACGAAGCCACCGGCTCGATCGGCGGCAGCTTCTCTTCCAATAATATTGAAGACTATTACGTAACGCCGTACGAGATGGGCTATGGCCCGTTCGTCAAGTTCGATCACGACTTCATCGGCCGCGAAGCGCTGGAGAAAGTGGCCGCGCAGCCGCAGCGCAAAAAGGTCACTTTCGCGTGGAATCCCGAGGATGTGCTGAAAGTATTCGCCTCGCTCTTCAAGCAAGGCGATCCGTACAAGTACATCGACCTGCCGCTGTCGAACTACACCTCGGCCACCTACGACAGAGTCACCGCGCACGGCAAGAACGTGGGCCTCTCGATGTTCAGCGGCTACAGCTACAACGAGCGTTCCATGCTATCGCTTGGCGTGGTCGATCCGGATATCGAGGTCGGCAACGACGTGGTGATCACCTGGGGTGAAGAAGGCGGCGGTTCGAAAAAGACCACCGTCGAGCGTCACAAGCAGATCGAAATCCGCGCGCGAGTCAGCCCCGTGCCGTACTCCGAAACGGTTCGCAAGGAGTACGCGCCCGGTTGGCGCACCGCGCAAGCCGCTCGCTAAGCTGCTGTTCGCTCGCGGTGTTGAACGTGAATAGCGGGGCGGATCCTTTGCTCGATCCGCCCTTTTGTTTGCCCGCTCATGAGTATGTTCTAGCTGTGCTACGGACCGCCCCAACAATCGCGCTTGTCCTCGCCTGTCGAACTTACATATCATCCCAAGGCTTGCCGCGCGCGTCCCGATGTGACATTCGGGACGATATCGAAAACGCTGCGCCCGGGCCAAAAGCATGATTCTGCATCTCAACCACACGCGGCGCGAATCCGCCGCAACAACGACCACCGAAGTGGTCAGCGCCGTTCTCGCGCTGCTCGCGGGGAAAGATATGGAGCCGGCGCAGTTCGCGCGCTTGCAGATCTACCTCGATTGGCTGCAGTACAAGCACAACTTTCGCGAGCCGGTCGCGGTCACCTTGCCGCCCGGCAATCGCGACAGCCGCTTTCCCAGCGAAATTCGCATCGATTCGCGGCAAGTGGCTCCCGGCGCGTTTTTGGAGACGCTGCGCAAAGCGATCTGCTCGGCGAAGGCCGCGGAAAAAGGTTCCGCCGGACGCCTGTATCTCGAAGAATTTCAGTCCTTCCGCGACAGCATCGCGTGGCAATTCAACCGGCTGTATTGGCAGCGTCTCAAAGAATGGGAACGTGCCACTGGCAAGCCCTACGAACAGGCGCTGCCCGGCGGCAAGTCCGACGGCCACAATCCCGAAGCCATTTCCGATTCCGTGGCCGAGTTCTGGACCTTGCTCAAGGATCTGGAAACGCGCAACCAGCTTCCGCCCGAAGTCTTCCTGCTGGAAATTGGCGTGGGCATGGGCACGCGCGCGCGCATGTGGCTCGACTGTTTCGCTCAAATCGATCGCGATCGCGGCACGAACTTTTATCCCCGCCTGCGTCTCTTGCTCGGCGATTATTCGCTTTCGACTCTCGAACGCTCCCGCTCCTCGCTCAAAGAGCATCTGGAATTGTGCAGCTCCATCGCCCTCGACGCGCTCGACCCCATCAAAACCCTCTCGTTCCTTCGCCACAAGATCCTCTACGTCCACTCCACCAACACCTATGACAATCTTCCCGACGAAGAGGTCGTCTGGCGCGGCAATCGCATCTACTGGGTCTGGGCGCGCGCCTATTTGACGGGTGAGGACGCCGCGCGCATCGCAGCGCTGTGCGATCTTCCGGTCGCCGACGTCACCCGAACGATTCACCGCTTGCTCGACGTCGGCCCCGAGTGCCTGTCCGATCGCGCCAAGGGTGTCCTTTTTTGGATGGAAGTCTGGAACGCCCTGCGCACCGAGGAGCGGCTCGTCGACACTCTTGAACTGCCCGACGTCACTTACCCTGCGGGCTTAAGCGCCACGCAAATGGAAGATATTCTCCAGGACGCGCCCGGCGATTTGCGCTTTCACCTCAGCACCGGCGCGCTCGAAAGTTTTCGCAATACGCTCCCGTTGCTGCATCCGCGGGGCTATCTGCAGGTACAGGATATTTTCGTCACCGATCTGCACGAATACGCGATGGGTTTTCACGGACCGGGGAAATTGGACGGCTCCATCGTAAACTGGGTCAATGGCGCGCTCCTTCGCGAGGTCGCCGAGCGCTCCGGCTACAACATTCACTTCGTGCCATTCAAATACCGGCCGGAGTCCAAAACGTCGATTCTCTACACGACGCAACGGGAGTAACTCGATGAAGCTTCCTCTGCTTCCCACCACGACGGTCGGCAGCTATTCCATGCCCGGATGGCTCGAACGCCTGAAGACCGACTATTTCGCGCGCCGCATCAGCCGCAATGATCTCGATGATATCCACGACACGGTGGTCAAAGCCGCGATTAAGGACCAGGAAATCGCCGGCCTCGATATCGTCACCGATGGCGAACTGCGCCGCGACAATATGATCGACTATTTCATCGAACGCCTCCCCGGCGTGCAGATCGACCGTTCGTCGAAAAAGTTTTACTACGATTTTTACGATAGCGAAGTCGTGGGGAAAATCCCCATGGCTTCGCTGGGCCTGGCGCAGGATTTCAAGTTCTTGCTCGAATACACTGAGCGCGTTCCCAAGATTTGTATCACCGGACCGCATTCTCTCACCAAGCGTATTCGCAACAAGCACTATCCCAGCGAAGCGGCTCTCGCTACCGACGTCGCTCGGGTCATGAACATGGAACTCAAAGAGTTGGCCAAGGCCGGCGCCAAGATGATTCAGATCGACGAGCCGTATTACTCCGGCTTCCCCGAGGACCTCGATTGGGGCATTGGCGTCCTGAACATTCTCGTCGATGGAGTGGACGCCAAAATTGCCGTGCACATCTGCTACGGCAATCGATACGGGAAACCTTCCTGGGAGGGAAGCTATCGCTATCTCTTTCCACGCATTCTCGACGCGAAAATCCAGCAGCTCAGCCTGGAGTTCGCTCGCCGCGGAGGCGAGGATTTGGAACTGTTCCGTGAATTTAACGTCCCGTTCGAGTTGGGCGCCGGCGTGATTGATGTGAAAACGCATCTCGCCGAGACGCCCGATATTGTGGCTCAGCGGATTCGCAAAATAATCGAGTTCGTTCCTGCCGATCGCGTCGTGATACTCCCGGATTGCGGCCTGTTCCATGTTCCGCGCGACGTGGCCTTCGCCAAGCTGCGCGCGATGGTCCAGGGCGCGCAGATCGTGCGCAAGGAACTTTGCGGCTAAGCAAGTTCGGGGTTTCCGGCCACCGGCCCTTGCGGCTGCGTAATCGCACAGTTCGCTCGCCTGTGGTATCTTTTTAGCTGCTAGGGTTTCCGGCGCGCCCGCTGAGCCTTCCGTAGTTTCGAAAATTACTAGACACCATCTGTTCACTCGGATAGGATGCCGCGCGGGGGAAAGTTTATGGAAGCGAGCGCGCCACTCCTGCCGAACCAGCCGGCTCCTCCCTTGCGGAGTATTTCTACAGCTGGCGTCCACGTTTCCGAGCGGCGGGAGTTTTGGGAATCGGGCGGGAGTTTCCTGTTCGGTCCGCTCCAGCTGGAACAGCAGACCAGCGACCCCTTCGACGCG
>JAGWRH010000041.1 GCA_028876695.1 Acidobacteriota bacterium
AGCGATCCGGATGGCATGGCGGAGATGTATCAGAGCCTGGAGATGATGGCGGTAATTTTTGATGTTGACGGTGAGACGCGCTCCGGGCAGAAGATTGACAACGCGGAAACAGCCGCGTGGATGAAGAAGTACCCGCAGACGTTCATCGGGTTCGGCAGCGTGGACCCGTGGAAGGGAAAAATCGCGGTTGATGAGGTGAAGCGTTGCGCGGATATGGGCCTGCGTGGAATGAAATTTCAGCAGGCGGCGCAAGGCTTCGATCCTACCAACGACAGATTCTTCCCGATGTACGAAGAGATCGTGCGGCTGAATCTGCCGGTGATTTTTCACACCGGAACGACGGCTGTAGCGGCAGGATCTCCCGGCGGCAAAGGAATCATCCTGGAATATTGCAAACCGATTCCGTACATGGATAACCTGGCGGCGCGGTTTCCCGAGATGCGCATTATCATGGCGCATCCGTCGTGGCCCTGGCATGACGATCAACTCGCCGTCCTGCGCCACAAGGGAAACACCTATATGGATCTTTCCGGCTGGGCGCCGAAATACTTTCCGCAATCGACGGTGCACAACATCAATACGCTGGTGCAGGACAAAGCCTTCTTCGGCACAGATTTTCCGATGATGACGCCGGAGCGATGGCTTTCCGAGTTTGCTGAGCTGCCGCTGAAGGATTCCGTCCGGCCGAAAATCCTGCTGCTGAATGCCGCGAAGCTCCTGGGTATCGAACTTCCCGCCTCGCAAATCGCAATGAAATCCTGAGCTTCTCCCCCAGCGACGCGAAATTCACGATTAAAAAAATTTCCTACCGCCCGACAAATGTCCGCGTCACGTGCGAGCCTCCGTCGAGACCCCGCAAAAAGCAAACCGCCTGCAAGCATCGCAGGCGGCCGCCGAAGTCTGGATTTTTGGGCAGAATTAGGCGCTGTGCCGCACTACTGAGAACCTTTGGCCGCAAGCAGCGGCTTTACATCCTGCTCCATTTGCTGGAAATTGAGCGCCTTCACGTAATAGTGAGCTGGGTTGCCGTCGCGGTCGAAGATCGTGGTCATCGGCAGCGCTTCGCCGTCTTTCTCCCACTTAGGATCGACACCCGAGTAGAAGCTATCGTCAACGGAGGAAGCGATGTAGATCGGAAATGGCGGCTTTGTCTGATTCACGTACTTGGTCATGGCCGCGATATCGGATGGATCGGTGTGGTCGTTCATGGAGACTTCAACGACCTGCAGCCCCTGGGAACCGTAGGCTTTCTGCAATTTGACGATATCCGGAAACTCCGCCTGGCACGGAACGCAATAGGTGGCGAAGAAGTTGAGATAAACGACTTTGCCTTTGTTAGAAGCAATCAAGTCTTTAAGTTGCTGGGGAGTGAGGACCTTGAATGGCTCGCTATCGGCTCGAGCCGGCAGCGCCTTGATGCCCGCGATCAGGAGCATCAAGGCGGCCAGCGCCGAAACGATTGCTATCGACGTTCGCGATCGAGAGTTCGCCATGACGGCTTACTCGCCTCCGAGCATCTTCGTGGTGGCATCCGAAACCTGGTCAAATGAGTTGTCGGTGACATTCACGAGATTGGTCTGGACGGTTCGCTTGTCGTTAAGCAAGAATGTGTTATCCGCGGCCGTGTTAATGTGATAGAGACGAACACCGAGATCCTTGGGGCCGTGGAGCAAATACACCATCGGAATCTTGATGTTCTTATCCGCAGCCAATTTTTCCAGCCATGGCTTGGAATCCTCGCCGTTGACCATTACTACCACACCTTTCAGGTCCTTCTGCGAGTTCTGCGCGACCAGATTATTCAACTTGACGATCAGATCCGCGGCCTGATCACTCGGCTTATCGAAAAAGGCTAGGATGGTCGGCTTTTCACCGTACTCGCAGACGTAGCAGGTGTCTTGCCCCTTGTACTGGCCGGTGACATCGATTACGCGAAAAGAGGGAGTAACGGCGCCGACGGGCCGACCGGAAGTCAGAGGACCGTTGTCGTTGCTGGCAGTCGTGGCTGCGGCCGGGGCCTGTTGCGCGCTGGAGGATTCGTCAGCGTTCGGATTTCCGGTGACTGGATACTTCAAGTCCTCCCACTTGTACCACCCTCCTTCGAGGATTTTTACGTTGTAATAGCCGAATTCTGCCAGCTTTTTGGCCATGCTGATCGAGTCTTCGTCGTGGGTACACGGGCAATAAAGGATCAGCGTCTTATCGCGCGGGAGCGGAATGGGAGGCGTGAGGCGCTCCTGGAACGGATAATTGATGGCTCCGACGACATGAGATTGCGCGTAGGCCATCTCCGGCTGAGTATCCACGAGCACGAATGAGGAGTCGTGCGTCTGCATCATCTTCAGAACGTCCGCGGGCTTGATAAAGGTGGGCGGCGGCGCTTCCATCATGGTGGGGTCCGTGGGGCCCACATCCTGCTGATCCTGGTCCTGCGCCGAAACCATGGGCGCGGCCAGCGCCATGCCCAAAACGATCATCACGACAACGATCCATTTGCTCATAAGCACCTCCCGCATACGGACAACCGATGCGTCGTGGCCTGTATAATTCGATTCTTGCATGAATTGCGTCGATTCATGGGGACTGAGTTCATGCGTCCAACAGCCTCGCCTCGAAATCTGCTGCGCGTGACGAAAATCACTAAATAACGCTCTTACAGTGCCTTGGCCGGATGGTAGCCAACGGCTTTGGCGGGTGTCAAGGGCCGGTACTTCCGAATCATCTACCAGTTCGAGGCACCCAAATCATTAGACGCGTCCCACGGCAGCCGGTTACATCGGGCGAACGCTCGCTGCGCCACAGCAAAAGCTAGTTGCCGGCCATTTTTTCGGTGTCCGGTCGGCGGTTGGGAAGCGCAAAGGCGTACACGGTACCGCCGGCTGGAAAGATCAGATATTGCCGGCCAAAGAGCTCGTACGATTCAGGCGCGGTGCTCATCGAGCCACCGACGAACGCGTGCCACACCGTTTTGCCGGTTCCAGCATCGAGGCCAATCACGTCGTCGTAGCTATCGCCCGTAAACACCAGATGGCCCGCCGTGGAGAGAATGCCGACCAGGCCACCGCGCCCCGGATAATCGTGCACCCAGCGGATTTTGCCGGTCTGATAGTCGATGGCCTTCATCATCGGCTTGGAATAGAGGAAGAAATCGCGGCCAGCCCAGCCCTCCGCGTGGATTCCGGGCATCGTCAGGTAGAAGACGCCGAGCGTTTCCTGCGCGTTCACGTAGAAGAGGCCGGTTTGTGGATCGAAGCTGGGGGCCTGCCAGTCCGTTCCCGCGCCGCCCCAGACGAGCGTGCCATCGGGCTGCGGTTCGCGGGCCGGATCGGGAATCGGCTCACCGCGCTTATTCAGACCGGAATACCAATTGGTCTTTACGAACGACTCGGAGATGAGCGCCTTGCCGTTGGTACGGTCGAGGACGAAGAACATGCCGTTCTTCCCGGCTTGCGCGAGCAGCTTACGCGACTTGCCGCCGAAAGTGGCGTTGAAGAGTACCGGGGTCATGTTCATATCCCAATCGTGGGTATCGTGCGGCGAGCCCTGGAAATACCAAATCAGCTTCCCGGTATCGGGATCTAGAGCGACGACCGAACAGGTGTACAGATTCGCGCCTAGGCGCGCGGCGCCGTTTTCAACTGGATGCGGATTGCCTGTTCCCCAATAGAGAAGGTTGAGTTGCGGATCGTAGGTGCCGGTGATCCACGTCATGCCGCCGCCGCGGGTGACGACGTCCGTGTCGTGCGGCCATGTGTTCCAGGCAGGATCGTTGGGCTTGGGCATTACGTCAAAGCGCCACTGGATTTTTCCCGTGTCAGGATCGACGGCTAGCAGGAAGCCGGGAAGATCGGCGGTGTCGCCGCCGGTTCCGACAATGATGTGATTTTTGACGACCAGCGGCGCGCTTCCCCCGAAAGCTTTGAGCGTGGGATCGTCGATGGAAATCTGCCAGAGAAGCTTGCCATCTTTTGCGCCGACGCAGAGGAGCTTGTCGTCGGGCGTAGTCATGTACAGCTTGTCGTGGTACATGGCCGCACCTTTATTGCTGCCGCCGGGACGCCCGTTCACGAAATGCCAAATTTGCCGCCCCGTGAGCGCGTCAACCGCCCAGATCTCGTTGCCAGCGGTGATGTACATAATGCCATTTACTTCGAGCGGCATAGTCTCCAGCGAGCGTGCGTCCGTCTGGAAGGCCCAGGCTAGAGCGAGCGAGTTCACGTTCTTATCATTGATCTGAGTGAGCGGGCTGAAGCGGCGGCCGCTGTAATCGCCGTTGTAGCTGGGCCACATGCCGGTCGGCGGATCATTGAGAACCGAGAAGTTGTCGAGGCCCTGTGCGTGCGATGGCGGAAGCGCGGCAAACGCGAGCGCGAGAAGAATCGCGGGAATGACGATGAGGCGCTTCACTTGAGCGTCTCCAGATAACTGAACATGTTGTGCATGTCTTCGTTGGTCCATTTGGGAATCATGTCCAGGTGCGCCTGCACAGGGTTGTGCAGTTCCATCCTGGCAATATCGTTGCGCGGCCAGGTGTGCGTCCAGCCGTCAGAGCCGCGAATAGCGACGTAAAATTCGCCATTCTGGATGACCGGACCCTCAAACGTCTTGCCGGATTTGAGCGTCACGGTCGCGGTGGTCGTCGTTTTCGGATTGTAGGACGAAGCGAATACCAGTGTACCGGCGGGATTAATGAAACGCTGCTCCAGGTCGGTCGGATCTGGATATTTTTCGGCAATACGCGCCAAATCGCCCGTCGGCGAATGACAGCTGGAACAGTGCCCCGCGCCATTAAAAAATGCTTTGCCTGCCTCGGCGTCGCCGGTGGCGAGCTGCGAAGGCGGGATGTCGTTCGGATATGCGCCGGGAATGCGCGTGTGCAGATCGAAAACGGTAATCTGCGAATGGATGAAATCGACGAGATCGGAAATCTGCGATTGAGTCAATTGTGAAAAGGGGGGCATGCCCTTTTCCGGGCGGCCCTGCGTGACAACCGGACCGATCAGGTCACCGTTTTTGTCTTGGCGCGTCAAAACAGAGCGAATTAGATCGGGGCCGCGGCCCCCGGTGAGATTCTCGCCGTGGCAGACAGCGCAGTTTTGCTGGAAGATTGCTTTGCCGCGCTCCTGGGCGGCGGCCTGCTCGGGAGTCGGATTTGAGGGGTAAACCGGGTACTGCGCGCTTGCTGAAAAGGCGAAAAACAGGATGGCTCCTACAGCCGGAATACTCTTGAGCACGGTTCCCCCTGGAATCCAGCCCAGCTCGCGCCCATAAACAGGCAGCGTTCTTGCGGACCCGCAAAACAGATGCGAGGCTGCGCCGAGTGAATACGCGCCCCCACCGGCGCGAACGCGAAGCGACCACTTCGTCTTTTACCACGATTCGAACGAGGCGGCGGCGGAAAATAAAAATTCACTCTGAGCCGGCAACTGACGAACAACGTCGATTGATTTTGACCGTCAGTTTAGCGACCAGCCTTAGTGAATGTGGCGCCGGTGATTTTCACGGTCTCGTTGGCGTGATTTGTGCCCGGATAGCTGAAGAACAGGTTGTAACCGGGCGAGCCTCCGGCGACGACGATATGAAAATCATCTGGGCTTTGCACCACTGGAACGCGTCCGCCGGGCCTGAGGCTATCAAGGAAGATTTGGGCGCGGTCCGGACGAATTCGGCCGTCGGCGACGGAAGTGCGAATAAATCCCTCTTCCGTCCCGGAACCGAACAAAACATCTTTCGGCAGATCCTCGTACGGCACGCGTGTTTGCTCGTAAAGATATTCCTGCAAGCTGCGGCGCGTGTAACCATGGTCAGCGAGGTCGACGGCGCAATCGGCAATGAACACGAGAAAATACGTCTGCGCGTGCGGCCAGCGCACGTTCCCGCTCTTGATCCGCGCCACCATTTGATCGATCACGCCTTGGCCAGTCCATGGCGTAACGGCTCCGCCGCCATAGGTTGTGGGTGTCCAGGAATTGGCGACGGTAACGGTGCTATCACCGGGCTGGAATCCGCGGCTCACGTTGTACGGTTCCCACGGGCTTCGAGCGATATCCTCGGCGAATGTGAAGAATGTGTAGGCGGCGATCCGGCCGGTCAGGGCCATGTCGTTGACCTGTGGCCAGGTCTGGCCGAGATTGAGCAGCGCAAGACGCAATGCACGTCCGATGGTGCTGTTGGCGCGCCAGCCATGACCGAGCATGCCGATTCCGCAATTGACGTTCAGTTCCTGGGCGATCGGCCCGTCGATCATCACGACGGGAGTGAACGATCCGGTGGAGGCCTGCACGTGCGTAAGGTCGTAGGTTTTGCGCGTGAAGCCTTCCATAGCGGCGAGGATTACCGGAAAATATTCGGGCTTCGCGCCGGCCATGACGGCATTGATGGCGATTTTCTCCACCGTGGCGATGCCGTTTTTCGGCGCCACCTGGCCGATCACTTCCTGCGGCGAACGGGAGGTGCCGGCAAGCATCGCTTTCACCAGCTCCGGCGTGGGCGGAATGATCGGCAGGGCGTCCGACCAGTGGCTATCCAGGAAAAGTTCGTTCACTTTCTCCTGCGCATCGAGAAAATCGTTCCCGGAAATCTTGAAGTTCCCTTCCTGGCTGGCGGGACGGAATTGCGGAGGACGCGCTTCTTCGTCGGTCAGTGAGCGAGTGAGATGGCCGACGATCTCCGCGAATTGCGCGGTCACGATGGGACGTAGTTCATCGAGAGTGGCACGCGCGCGATAATACTTGTCCGCCGGCAGGCCGACGGTTCGCAGTGCGGGCATTCCGCGATCTCTCGACGCGGATTCCGCGTCGCCCATGAATTCGTCGGCGCTGATGTAAACGCCCGGCATTCCGGATTTTTCAATTTCGATCGAGTCGTGGGAACCCCACCACGTGCAGCTCCCTCAATCACCGACACCGAAAACGAACAGGTCGCCCTGCTGCTTCACCGTGGGGTACCAATCCGGCAGCGCGGTGATCGTTTGCGCAGAGGGCTTTGGATACATCACGATCGTCGCCGTCGGATATTTTTGCCTGATCATTTCGCCGAGGAGTTCGAGAAAGTTGCTGGCGCCGTACTTGCCGTTGTCGATCAGCACGATTTTCTTCCCGACTAGATCGGCAGGGCGCGAACTAATCCCCACAGTCGGCGGAGGAGGAATTTCGCCACGAGGATTCATTACTTCCAGCGTGAATTGCTCGGTAGTCCGTGCAGTGGATGCGCTCATGATGCGCGGATACTACACTATCGTTGCGAAAACAACAATATTCCACAGTCCCTTACGCGGCAGGCAAATGGCAAATGCTGCGGAGAGTTCTGTCTCGATCCGTGCCGGCGCGCTGGCTGGTGACGGCGTTGGACCGGTGCGAGCGCTCCGACAAGGATTTACCGCTCATAGGCGAGTCAGTACGCTTCCGTAAATGGTGCGCGCCACGCATCGCTTTACGCTGGCTCTGCCACGCCGAGCTGCCGGAGATGATGGACCAGGTGATCGACGTAATCGGTAGCCAAGAAACGCAGCGTAACCGTGTTGCCATAGCCGATGCGGCACGGCGTTTCGAGATGGCCGGCCGGGAGCTGCGCGATCACGTGAGCCAGGTGTCGATTGTATGCGACCCACAATGAAACGAGAAGGTTCCAGTCAACTTCTTGAAACCGCTGGACGCGCACGCTGGCGTCTTGATCGTACCCCGGAAAATCCAGCGCGCGCTGTAGCGCCGCGCGAACAAATCGCTGATGGTTATTCGACGCCGAGTCGATGAGATGGCCGATCAATTC
>JAGWRH010000042.1 GCA_028876695.1 Acidobacteriota bacterium
CGGCGATCTGGCGGTCGAGCTGGTTCAGGAGATCTTGGCGCTCTTGCGGAGTGTTCGCCGGATTATTAGGTAGCAATCCGAACCGTTGCAGAGTGCGAAAAATCTTTCTTAGTCTCCGAGAGCGCCGCCAGGTCTGGCGCCGCTGCATGCGCATTTGGCGGCGCTTGAGGTTTCGGGACTCTTCGCGCCCGGAAGCGATGTCTCCTTCCATGCCCGCCTCGAATACGCGAACCCCGGCGCGAATCAGGTGGTGCGGCTCGCCGTCAACTAGTGCCATAACTGCCCACCCGAGGGAATTCGAGCCGAGATCAATGCCAAGCACAAACTCTCCCGCATAAGGCTCGGTCATGGGACTGCTCCTTTCATGAGAAGGGCGGGATTTTATCGCAATTTGGTCTTGACAGGTTGGTGAATTGCTTTAGTATTTCTGCAGTGTATCTCGGCAGCGGTTCCTGCTTATCTTAGTAAGCGGGTTCCACCTGCGTAGGGCTACGCTAGCGATAGCGACCCTGAGCCCCGCGCGTGCCTCTGGCACAGCGGGGCTTTTTTTTCGCGGCGTCGCGGCGGTAAGAGACCAATCGGGGAAAGTTGGTACCACTGCCCGGTTGAACCTCGACCAATCGCCCGCGCCGTGCTACCGTCAATCGTTTTTGCTGCCCGCTCCAAAGCTGTTGGGGCCTGGCAGACGCGATCTTCGCCTGCTGGGGTCTGAGAGCAACCGAGCGGGCGGGCGGAAAGGAGGCAGTCGCTATGCAGGCGGCGGACTTTAGCCCGGCAGCACTTCCATCGAACCGCCCACGGCTAACCGATACAGTCAATCGATTAGAACCACCCGTAAGTCATAGAAAACACACGATCCAGCATCGTTCTAACCGATACATCCCGGTGCGCGGGAAATGGCACATTTCGCCGCTGTTTTTTGGACCGCGCGGCAGCTGGTGAGGAGGCTCACAGGGGAGCGTGATGCAGGTCATAGAGGAATCTTCGTCAATGGCGCGATGGTGGCTGCGGGAGGAGTGCAATGGCGAAGACCCTTTCAGGAGCAATATTGAGGTTTGCAGCAGTGGCGTTTTGCGCTTTCGTGTTGGTCGCAGGCGTCAGCCGGAGCGCGAAGGCCAACGACATGAATCACGGTACCCTGGTCACCTTCACGAGCGCGGTCGAAGTACCGGGCCCCGACGGCATGATCCTGCTTGCCCCGGGTACCTACGTATTCGAGGTTGCCGGCACGCGCGGCGACAACACCGTCGTCCAGATTTTCAACGAAGACATCACGCATCTCTACGCGACGGTTCTGGCGATTCGGAGTTATCGCGCGGCGCCGGGCGGAACCGAATTCACGCTGGTGCAGAAGGCGGGAGAATCCGCGCAGCGAATCAAGACCTGGTTTTATCGCGACAATGACCACGGCCAAGAGTTCGTCTACGGCGAGTAGCTTAGCCAGTTAGCGGCTAGAGCGGGGCGACCCGCGGAAGTTTTCCTCACGAAGCTTGCCACAGAACGCAGTGTGGGCGGGTTAGCGAGCGGCGTTCATCCGAAAAAATCAGGGGATGCGCCGCCCGCCGCGTCCCGCCCATTCGAATTTTCGAGACACGGCATTGAGATGGACGAGATGCCTCCTTCGCGCAAGACAATCGTCGAGCCATCCAGAAAAACAACGGTTTGCCGCGAGACGGAAGTCCTGGTCGTCGGCGGCGGACCCGCGGGCGTGGCGGCGGCGATCGCTGCGGCGCGCAACGGCGCGAACACAACACTGGTCGAGCGCTACAACCACTTGGGTGGCATGGCCACCGGCGGGCTGGTGATTCTGATTCCGCACATGAGCGCCGGAACGCGAGTCCAGGAAGTGGCGGGAATTTGCCAGGAGATGGTGGATCGCCTGGACGCTGTTGGGGCTGCGCGTCATCCTAGCCGGGAGCTTCTTGGATCGACGAATTCCGCCGCCGTCAACGAACTGAAGCATTACCACGATTTTGTGGTCGGCGGCCGCGTACGCATGAGCGCGATCGTCGATCCGGAAATATTGAAGTGCGTGCTGAACGAAATGGTCGTGGAAGCCGGCGTGAACTTGTATTTGCATTCGTGGGGCGCGGCCGCGCTGGTGGATGGAAAGCGCGTGATAGGAGCGATTTTCGAGAGCAAGTCCGGACGGCAGGCGATCCTGGGCGATCTGACAATCGACGCGACCGGCGACGGAGACATGCTGGCGTCGGCCGGCGCTGAGTTCGACGGCGTCGTGGACCGCAATGCGCGGAGCGGCATGCTGGCGGTGGTGTTCCGCGTGGGAGACGTCGATTATCGAAAGTACAGCGACTTTCGCCATTCCAAGCCGGAGGAGTTTCGCGCGGCGATGGCGGAGATCCAATCGGCGTCGGGATTTCGAATGCTGCCGATCGCCGCGCACCGCGACGATCAAGTTTGGGTCAACAATTGGGTCCCGGGCTACGACTGCCTAAAGGTGGAGGACCTCACCGCCGCGGAAATTCAGGTTCGCAAGGCGATGCGGGCTGCGCATAAAATATTGAAAACCAAAGTGCCGGGTTTCGAGCGAAGTTTTATTCTCGACACCGCTTCGCAGATTGGAACGCGCGGCAGCAGGCGACTGGCCGGCGATTACGTGGTCACGGCGGAGGATTTGAAGCGGGGCGTGGTTTATCCCGATACGATCGCGGCGATTCCGCGGTTTCAAGAAAACGTGTCGGCGGCGAGCCCGAATCGCTGCATCCCGTATCGAGCGCTCTTGCCCCGCGCGGCCGAAGGCCTGCTAGTCGCGGGTCGATGCTTTTCGTCGGATGCCGCGGCGAATGACGTCCTGAATCTGATTCCGTTCTGCATGCAGATGGGTGAGGCCGCGGGCACCGCCGCGGCTTTATCTCTCAAGGGTCATGTTGCACCGCGTTTCCTTCCTCACGATGCGTTGCAGAAGCAACTCAGAGCGCAGGGCGTCTGGCTGCCGGAGATACCGCGCCTGGATAAGGCAAGCGGCAGTCTGACGACAAGGCCGGACGGAATCGCAGCCGAGCCACACCGCTCGTAACCGCCAATTTTACTGATTGGTGCGCGGATTGCGCAGGGCGAATAAGGAGGCGCAGCAAGCAGCGTCTCGGCGCACGGCCGGTGCAGCTACTGCTGGGCGGGCGGCGCAGGCGGAGCGGAAGTTTGCGCCGGCTGCGAGTCGAGGAAGCGGCAGACGTTTTTTACGGCGTTGCTGAGCAGGACGGTTTCGGTGGCGAAGATGGTGTCTCCGCCGTGCTTGATGATCATCAGGCGATAGTTTCCGCCCCAGCCGGCGTAGAGCATGTAATCGGAGTGGCGCGGATTCGTGGTGATGGTGACATTGGGGCACTTCTCGCCGAGGTGTTTCAAGATTTCGACGGGATCGACGGTCGATTGACGGGCCATCACCAGCTTCACCTGGCGCGCGTCAGGGTTGGGCTTGGGCCGAGCGGCGGCGAGTCCGGCAAGAAGCAAGACGGCGGATGCGAGAGCAAGCTTCTTCATGTTGCACCCCCGACACACGTGAGCGAGCCGTGCGCCAGCTTCACTCATTGCCTGATACCGTCCATTAGAACACGGGCCGCGCGGGAAAGTTGCATCGCGCGTAGGCAAAGCGCAACTATATCGAGTATTGAAACCAGGGCGCGGCTGTTCGAACGGACAGGTTTCAGATGCGCCACCCGGAAATGGCGCGGGTGTTGCCATCGTGCGGCGGGGGCTTTAAGCTGAAAAGCCAAGCCCATCGAATTAACAGGAGGAGCAATCGTGAAATCGAAAACATGGTTGTGCGCGGTGGCGACGGCGGCTCTGGTGCTCGGCGCCGGCAGCGTTCGTGCGCAGGGCAACGGACATGGCCACGGACACGGGCACGGCGACGATGACGATCAGAGCTGGCACGGAGATCATGGCAAACACGGCAATCATGGGCGCCACGGGGATCGCGACTGGGGACGCGATGACGACCGCGGACAGTACTATCGCGGCGACGACGAGGGAGCCATTCGCAACTGGTACCGCGATCACTATAGTAACTTGCCTCCCGGGCTCGCCAAGCGCGATGAGTTGCCTCCCGGCCTGGAACGCCAGCTGATCGTGCGCGGAACTTTGCCTCCGGGATTGCGACGGCGCATCGAGCCGTGCCCGCCGGAGTTGGTGCAAGAGTTGCCTCCGCCGCCACCGCATTGCGAACACGTGTTTATCGGCGGCCATCTGGTGCTGCTGAACCGTGCGAACTTTCAGATAGTCGACGTTTTCCATTTCGAGCTGTAGCAGATACCTAGCCCAGCCCCCGCCCGGCGCGATCGAGTCGCTCACGCGATTGGACCCCGCCGGGCTTTCCCTTTTTTAGAGCGCGAAGGCAGGTGACGCGCGACTAATGATTGTCGCGATCGTCCCGCCCGCGCCGATGGTAGCGGTTGGCCCGCGGCAGGATTGGGAATTCGCCTGAGCGCCGATTCGAAGGCATGGCGTATGCGGCGAAGATTTCGTTTCAAAGACGATGGGAACTACCGCCAGCCATTGCGTTCGCGTAGCGCGGTAATGTGCGCGACATGATGGCGCCCGTGCCAGGCGTAGAGCGCGAGCGATTGGTCGAGCGAGGCCGGGCCGAGCTCCGGATGACGGAATATTCGCGACCAATCGGCGGGGGATAGCGAGCGGAGCAGCAGCACCCAGCGCTTGTGCAGATTTTCGAGCAGCGCGAGCGACACCTCGACGGGCGTATCGCGCGAATCGGCGAGTTCGGCCCAGCGTGCTTCTTCGTAGGGCTTGATGGTGGGTTCGTCCTCGGTGAGCGCGAGCTTGAAACGCACGTAGGAATTCATGTGGCTGTCCGGGAGATGATGGACGACCTGGCGGACCGTCCAGCCGCCGGGTCGATACGGCGTATCGAGCTGCGTGGGTGAAAGGACATTGATCGCGGCGGAGAGCTGCGCGGGAGCTTGCGCAATCGCGTCGATGAATTCGCGGCGGTCGCCGGGCGTGAGTTCGGCAGCCGGACGATGGAACTTGCCGATGGGATAGCGCAGATCGCGTTCCATGCAATTGCCTCCAGTGATTTGGATCGGTCGATTCTACAGCGCCAGTTCCAGGTATAGCGCCTCGGGCATGGGATTTGGATAATACGGCGAAATTTCGCGAAATCCGACGCGGCGATACATCGCGATGGCATCCTGCATGGACGGGGCGATCGAGTCCAGGCGCATTCGCGCGTAGCCGATCGCGCGCGCTTCGGCGAGGATGCCAACGACGAGCCGCTGGCCGATTCCTTTACCGCGATGATCGGGGCGAACG
>JAGWRH010000043.1 GCA_028876695.1 Acidobacteriota bacterium
CGCGCGGCACATCGAGCCTTGAACGCAACCTGTTCGAACCGCGAAACGGAGACTCATGGCGATCCTCGTGACCGGCGGGGCCGGGTACATTGGAAGTGTGACGGTCGAGCGGCTTCGCGCCGCCGGCGAGAAGGTGGTCGTGCTCGATGATTTGGCGCACGGCCATCGCGCGTCGCTCGATGCGGACGTCCCCTTCTACCACGGCCGGGTGGGCGATCGCGATCTGGTTGCGCGCATCGCCAAAAAACACACCATCGAATCCTGCCTACATTTCGCTGCTCTGGCCTTCGTCGGCGAGTCGATGGCCGAGCCGGCAAAATACTACGAAAACAATGTCGAGCAGGGAGTCGCGTTCTTCAACGCGCTGCTCGAAGCGCGCGTGCTCCGCGTCGTTTTTTCTTCCACCTGCGCCACCTACGGTCTGCCGCGGCAGGTTCCCATCTCCGAATCGTGCCCGCAATGGCCGGTGAATCCCTACGGCTGGTCGAAACTGTTCCTCGAGCGAATTCTGGCCAGTTACGACGCAGCATACGGCATGAAATTTGTCGCGCTGCGCTACTTCAACGCCGCCGGCGCCACGGCGACTCGCGGTGAATACCACCAGCCCGAATCGCATCTCGTGCCAAACGTTCTGGCGGCGGCCCTGGCGCAAAAAGCGCACGTCCCGGTTTTCGGAACCAATTACGCCACGCCGGACGGGACCTCGATTCGCGACTACGTGCACGTATCGGACCTGGCCGACGCACATATCCTGGCGCTCGCGCATCTGCGCAAAGGCGGCAGTTCCGAATTCCTGAATCTCGGAACGGGCGATGGATACTCCGTGCTGCAAGTAATCGAATGTGCGCGCAAAGTCACCGGCCATCCGATCCCCACCCGCCTCGAAGAGCCGCGGCCCGGCGATCCTCCGAGGCTCGTCGCCGATGCCGCGAAGGCGCAGCGCGTCCTGGGATGGAAGCCGGTGCAATCCGATCTCGCCTCGATTTTGCGGTCGCAGTGGGAGTGGAGCAAAAAATTCCCGCGTGGATACCCGCCAGAGTGAATCGCCGCGGCCTGAGAGGAATCGCATGACCAAAGACGACTTCCGGCGTTACCTCGGCCATTTCAATAACAAACAGTACGAAAATCTGCTGCCGTTTTACGCCGATGACGTACTGATCGAGCTGCCCGCTTTTTCGCTTGCGGGTCCCCGGACCATTCTCGATTTCTACAGGAATTTTCACACTTGCGTGCGGGAATTCGTCGAAGCCAAATACCTGGTAATGGACGAAACCGGGATCGCCGTCGAGATGGATTCAAGATTCGAGTGCTTCCGCGATTTCCCCCACGAAAAACTGCCGTTTCGCGCGGGCGAGACGCGGCGCCTGCTGAATTTCGTCCATTACGATCTGCGGAACGGCAAGTTTAAAAACGTGAGGGTTGCTCGTTACAAGCAGTATTCGTAAATGCCCCGCATCGCTAGAACGCCGGCGTAGCGACGCCGCTTGCTGCGCCCGTTCTGATTCGCTGCGGCGAAAGAAAGCCCCGGCGATTCCGAATCCCCGGGGCTTTCCTTTTGAGGATCGACCTCTCGCAGTTAACGGCTGACGCGATCGTTGTGCTTCTTCGCGTAGATGTCGCGGGACGCGCGGTTCTGGCGGCGGTTCAAGGCGTGCCGGTCGGCCGTCGTCAGGTGACCGTTATCGGCCTTGCGCATGTTCCGCTCTTCATGGTTGATGCTGCGCTGCTGGCGCTCCAGATGCGCGGTTTCTCCCGGTGTCAATTGCCCGCTGTTCACTCCTTGCGCGATTCGCGTCTGCTGATTCACCTTCCGGTGATGGATGTTCTGCGCAAACGTCAGCGGCGCGCACAGTGCAATCAGGGCCGCTGCACTCAAAATAAGTTTCCCGGTCTTCATGATCCTTCCCTCCTGTTGGTGATGCTCATTTCAAGTGTCGGCCCCCGAGCCGTGATCCCGGCGCGCCGTTTCTTTTGTTTTGGGCTGCAAGCGCGCCAGAATCGCGACCGTTGTGGGTGGAGGCCCTACAATCCATCGAACCCAACCGCGCGCGAAAAGTTGCGCGGCCCGCTGCCGGCTTGTTTTCACTCGATTCTCGATACGGGCGTCCCTCGGAGACGCATGCATCTGTCGTGGGTGACCGGCATTTAGAATGGACCGGTCCAAAAGGGGAGGGGTAGTGCGGCCGTTATCGCGCGGTCATGCGCGGTTCAGGCCGTTGGGAATCATCGGCAGCGAACGCAGGCGCTTCCCGGTCGCTTGAAAAATCGCGTTGCCGATCGCCGGCGCGAGTCCGACCAGCGGCGTTTCGCCTGCGCCCGCGGGCGCGATATCCCTGCGGTCGAGCAGGACCACTTCGATCGGCGGCACGTCGCTGAATCGCGGCACGCGATATTTCGAGAATTTCGCGTTCAACACGCGTCCGTTGGCGAACTCAATCTTTTCGAAAAGCGCGCCTCCCAGGCCCATGATGTTCCCGCCGATGATCTGATTTTTCAGGTTGTCGGGGTTCACGATCGCGCCGCATTCGAATGCCGTGACCACGCGCATGATTTTCACAAATCCCGACTCGCGATCCACGGCCACCTCCACGCACGTGGCCACGTTCCCGCCTTTCTCGAATCCGCCCCCGATGCCGAACCCGTGCCCCGGCGCGGGCGCCTGGCGTTTCCATCCGAATTTTTCCGCCGCGGCTTGAAACACCGCGCGCAGCCGCTCGTCTTTCAGATTTTTCAGCCGGAATTCCAGCGGATCCATCTTCGCGGCGTGCGCCAGTTCGTCCATAAACGACTCTCGCGCGAAATGGTTGGCCGTTGCCGCCAGCGCGCGGTACGATCCCTGGCGCAGCGGATATCGCGTCGGCTGGAAGAGGATACGCTGGCTCGGCGCCTCGTAGTACGTGCGAATGCCGGCCGCGCCCGAATTATAATTCGTGAACTCCCACGCAGTCAGCGTGCCGTCCTTTTGAATCCCTCCCGCAACATCTATCGCTCCGGCCGGCCGGAAATACGCCCACGTGAATTCCTCCTCGCGCGTCCACACCACTTTCACCGGGGCATTCGCCGCACGCGCCAGCCGCGCGGCTTCCACGGCGCATTCGCCCGTATGTTTCCCGCCGTAACCCGAGCCCATGTCCGGCATCTGCACGCGCACCTGCTCTTCCGGCACGTGCATCGCCTGCGCCAGTTCCGTCCGCACCGCAAATGGCCGTTGCGTCCCGGTCCACACCGTCAGCATATTTCCGGACCATTGCGCCACCGCCGCCCTCGGCTCGAGCGGCGCATGCTGGATGTACGACACCGTGTAGGTCTGCCGCAGCTGGTGGTCGGCGGCAGCAAGATCCTTGTCCACCATTCCGATTTCGTACTTCGAAGCGCCCTCGAACCCGGTCGCTTCGATTGGGTTGCTCTTCAAATAATCGAATAGTCCGTTGTTCGATATCTGCGGCTGCTCATTCCACTTCGCTTGCAGCGCATTCAGCGCGCGTGTGGCCGCTTCCGGCGTGGCCGCCGCGACGCCCGCGAAATCGCCGTCGTGAACAAACGTCACGTTATCCGCCAGATCGAATGAAGCCGCGTTCACGGAGGCCAGCGTCGCTCCAAACGACGGCGGCCGCAAAATCTTTCCATGCAGCATTCCCGGCAGGTTCTGATCCGATGGGTAACGATGCTTTCCGGTGACGAAATCTCGCCCGTCCACCTTCGCGATCGACTTGCCTTCCACCGTCCATTGTGCCGGCGGAATCAGCGGATCGTCCGCCGGAATCACCGCGGTCAGCTGCTGCCCCGCAAGCAATTCCGTGTACGTGATCGATCGTTTCGTGCCGGTAAGCTCCACGCGCCCGCTTACGGCCTTCAGCTTCTGCGAGTCCACATTCCATTTCATCGCCGCCAGCGCGACGATTTGGTGGCGTGCCGCGGCGGCCACCTTGCGAAGCTGCAGATTCATCGTCGGCGTGGTCCGGCTGCCGAACGTGCCCATGTCATAGGGCGTCAGTTGCGTGTCGCCCATCACCAGCTCGACTTTTGCGATGGGGTAGCGCAGCTCCTCCGCCACTGCTTGCGCCAGCGACGTCCGAATGTTCTGCCCGATTTCCACTTTTCCCGTGTAAACGGTCACCCCGCCGTTTTCACCCACATGCAGCCACGCGCTGATTTCTTGCGGCAGCGGTGGCTCGGAAAATCCCACGCCACCGGATGGGCGTCCGCCCGCCTCCTGCCGGGCCGCCACTGGTTTGATCGCGCACGCCACCAGCACGCCCGCGCCCAGCAGTTTGAAAAAGTCGCGCCGCTGCAAGTCGAAATGATGCACGGCTCGCGCGCGAAATTCGTACCGTTCCGGCTCCAGCTCGTCCGCGGCAGCGGTCTTTCCGCCCGAAAAAATGGAGCGTTCGTCCATCATGACTGCGCTCCCTTCTGCGCCGCGCGCTGTACCGCCGCCACAATTCGCGGGTACGTGCCGCAGCGGCAGATGTTCCCTTCCATGCCGTGCGCGATTTCCTCGTCCGTCGGATTTGGATTCGTTTTCAGGAACGCCACAGCGGCCATGATCATTCCCGACGTGCAGTAGCCGCATTGCATCGCCTGTTCTTCCAGAAACGCTTCCTGCACCGGATTCAGCTTCCCGTTCTGCTCCAGTCCCTCGATCGTGGTGATCTGCCTGCCCACCGCTGCTCCCACGGGCGTGATGCACGACCGTCGCGGGTGGCCGTCGATCAGCACCGTGCACGCGCCGCATTGCGCTTCACCGCAGCCGTATTTCGTGCCGGTCAGATCGAGCTGGTCGCGCAATACAGATAGCAAACTATTCTGCGGGTCGGCGTTCACCGGATGAACCGCGCCATTCACCCGCAGCTTGATTATATTGGCCATGGGAACTCCCCGCGGATTCCAATCGCAATCCAATGCACGCGACGGACCCGAGTGTTTCTCCGCCGCGTCTTAGCTTACACCCTCGCGTCGCCCGGCGGCTGCGGCCATTTTCCAGCCGCCGTAACGCGGCCGTGGCAACGTCGCGGATCGGCGCAAAACGTTGCGCCCGGAACCTCAGCGTGTATAATCTTCGCCAGCCTCTTGGGGAATTCCTGCTCTGACTGGACCTGTGGTAGCTGCTGTTTTGCCGGTCGAGACCTACGCGGCCTTTGCCGATCCTAGGGAGATAGCGAGTTTCGATGAGCGCGCGTTGGATTCGCAAGACTGCGGCCTTTGCCTGTCTGCTGTTCTGCTTCTCGCCGGTGATGTTCGCCGGTTCCGTGCGCGGCGCGTCGTTCTCGGCTGCTTCCAGATCGCTCTCCTTCATCGCTCCGGTACTCGATAACGCCCGTGTCGCGGCCGTCGAGCATGCCGCGGCCAACGCCAAATCTTCCGCCGACAACGCCTGGATGCTCACCAGCTCCGCCTTGGTTCTGCTGATGACCGGCCCGGGCCTCGCGCTTTTCTACGGCGGCCTCGTTCGCAAAAAGAACGTCCTCGGCACCCTGATGCAGAGCTTCGCCATGATGGCGGTGGTCACCGTCGTTTGGGCCATCGTCGGCTATAGCCTCGCCTTCGGCTCCGGAACAAGCTTCATCGGCGGCTTCCATAATGTCTTTTTGCGGGGCGTCGGCCTCGCGCCCGATCCCGCCTATTCCGCCGCCATTCCCGCTCAGACGTACATGATGTTTCAGCTCATGTTTGCCATCATCACGCCCGCACTGATCACCGGCGCATTTGCCGAGCGCATGAAATTCAGCGCTCTGCTGCTGTTTCTGACGCTTTGGTCCATCTGCGTCTACGCTCCGATGGCGCATATGGTCTGGGGCAAGGGCGGATTTCTAAACGCGTCGCTCGGCGGACGCTTCCCCACGCTCGATTTCGCCGGCGGCACCGTAGTTCACATCACCTCAGGCGTTTCCGCGCTCGTTTGCGCGCTGTATTTAGGTAAACGCGTCGGATACCCGCGCGAGCCCATGCCTCCGCATAGCGTCGTGCTCAGCTTCGTCGGCGCGTGCCTGCTATGGGTCGGGTGGTTTGGCTTCAACGCCGGCAGCGCTCTCGCCTCGGGCGCTCTGGCCACCAGCGCCTTCGTCGCCACGCATTTCGGAGCCGCCGCCGCGGTCGTCGGCTGGAGCGCGGCCGAATGGATCGTGCGCGGGAAGCCCAGCGCCCTCGGCGCGATTTCCGGCGCCGTCGCGGGGCTCGTCGCCATCACGCCCGCGTCCGGATTTGTCAGCCCAATGTCCGCGCTGATCATCGGCTTCATCGCCGGAGCCTTCTGCTTCTGGATGGTTACCGCCGTCAAAGGCCGGTTCGGCTACGATGATTCGCTCGACGCCTTTGGCGTCCACGGCGCCGGCGGCACCATCGGCGCGCTGCTCACCGGATTTTTTGCTTCGAGCGCCATCAACCCGATTTTCCATGACGCCTCCGGAAAGTTGCTGCCCTCCGGCATGATTGAGGGTAACTTCCATCAAATGCTCAACCAGCTCGTCGGCGTGGCAATTGCCTGGGGGATCGCCGCCGTCGGAACGCTCGTCCTCCTCAAGATTGTCGATTGGCTGATCGGTCTGCGTGTCGCGGAAGAAGACGAAGTAACGGGCCTCGATCTGTCCCAGCACGGTGAGGAAGGTTATTATTGGGAGGTCTCTAGCTGAACGGCAATCGCGCTCGCGTCATGTGCGGCGATCCGGTCGATGCGGAGAAATACGGTCGATGACAAAGGTCGAAGCGGTCATTCAAACGTCAAAGCTGGACGCGGTTAAAGACGCGCTGCATGAAATCGGCGTCGAAGGCATGACCGTGCTGGAGGCCCGCGGCCATGGCCGCCAGAAGGGCCACACCGAGTTTTACCGCGGCCGCGAATACACCGTCGATCTGATCCCCAAGATCAAAATCGAAATGGTTCTGGCTGACGAAATGGTGGAGAAAGCCGTCCAGACCATTACCACCGCCGCGCGTACTGGAAAAATTGGCGACGGTAAGATTTTCCTCTCGAAGGTTGACGACGCCATTCGCATTCGCAACGACGAACGCGGCGATAGCGCGCTGTAGCGTGGCGCTTGCCGTTCCGCACCGCTGACGCCGCAGCGGTTGAGACGGTTTCGGGCCGCGCAGCCGTTGCGCACCCCCGTGGTGAACCGCCCGCCCGGCCAGGGGCCCCAAAACGCCTTTCGTTTTGGGGTGGAACAGGATGCCGACAACTCCGCTTTCGAACAACGAACTTCGCGATTTCTACGCCGCCGAATCGGCAAACATTCAGCGGGAATTCGCGGCAAGTGGCAATGGACGCGCCGCCGTGCAAGGGCGCACCGCTCTGGTTGAATCCATCGCCTTAAGGCTTTGGCAGCAGCACATCTCCCCAAGCGGAGAGGGACCGGAAGGTCTTGCGCTCGTTGCTTTGGGCGGGTTCGGCCGCCGCTGGCTTTTCCCTTTTTCCGATATCGATATTCTATTCCTGCACTCCGGCGCCGCCGAGCGCCAGCTGAAAAGCGCCCTGCGCGACTTCTCGCAGCAGATTTGGGATTTGCGTCTGAAGCTCAGTCCTGCCACGCGCACGCTCGCCGAATGCGAAAAGTTCGATCCCGATAACGTCGAATTCGCGATTTCGTTGCTCGATTGCCGCCATCTCGCCGGCGATCGCAAAATCTTCGATCGCCTCCACGGCCGTGTGATTCCCAAGCTGGTGTCGCGTGAATCGCGCATCATCGTGCAGCGGCTCGCCGACCTCACCCGCGCGCGTTACAATAAATTCGGTAACACCGTCTTTCATCTCGAACCTAACGTGAAAGATGGGCCCGGCGGGCTGCGCGATTACAATCTAGCGTGCTGGCTCGCCACCATCGCGGCCATCGATGAAACCGGCCTCTGGCCCGACGAAGCGGAACTCCTTCCGCCGTGGCTGCGCCAGAAATTCGGTGCTGCCCTCGATTTCCTGATGTCCGCCCGCTGCTTCCTCCATTTCCGCCACGGCCGCGACGACAATACGCTGGCTTGGGAGGCGCAGGACGAAGCTGCCGCGCGCCGCATCGGCGCGCCCGGATCCGCGCCGCTCGACGCGTCCGAATGGATGCGCATCTACTTCAATCACGCGCGCCTCATCCACCGGATCGCCGTGCAATTGCTCGACGAGTTCCCCGCCGCGCGTCCCTCCCTTTATAGACAATTCCAAAGCTTGCGCTCGCGGCTTTCCAATACCGAGTTTGCCGTCGTGGACGGCCGCATCTTCTTGCAGCGCCAGCAGCCGATCGGCGATGCGGAGCTCCCGCTGCGCCTGTTTCGTTTCCAGGCTCGCCACGGATTGACGCTCAGCTCGGCCGCCGAACATCAGCTCGAGGAAGCGCTCCCCGCCATCGCTGTCGCGCCGCCCCGAGGCGCTGAACTTTGGCATCACTTGCAGGAGATTTTGCTCGCGCCCCACGCCGCGGAGGCCTTGCGCGCGATGCACTCGCTCGGGCTGCTCGGCATGTGTTTGCCGGAATTCAAAATCGTCGATTCCTTGGTGATTCGCGACTATTCGCACCGGTTTACGGTCGATGAGCACACGTTTCTCACCATCGACAATCTGCATGCGCTTCGCAAATCGCAATCGAAATGGGACCAGGGCTACGCCGAATTGCTCGACGAGCTCGAGCAACCCGATCTGCTCTATCTCGCCCTCCTCCTGCACGACACCGGTAAGGGTGCGAGACCCGACGAACACGTCTCCGCCAGTCTTGAGCTCGCGAAAGCGGCGCTCGATCGCCTTGATCTGGACGAGCCCGATCGCGAAACCGTTCTCTTCTTGATCGCGCACCATCTGGAGATGGGCGCCGCATTGCGTCGCGATATTTTCGACCCGCAGGTCATTCGTCAGCTGGCCAACAGCATGCCCTCTCCCGAAGTTTTGAAGCTGCTCTGCCTCTTTACCTACGCCGATATTAAATCGGTGAACCCCGAAGCGCTCACTCCCTGGAAAGCCGAAAATCTCTGGCAGCTTTACATCGGCGCGGCGAATTTGATGATGCGCAGCGCCGACGATCGCGTCCATGCCGGCGGAGACGAAGAACTGGTCACCCATCTTCGTACGCTCATGCCTGCCGCCGGAAAAAAGCTCGAAAACTTCCTGGAAGGCCTTCCTCGGCGTTACCTGCGCACCCAGGCCGCCAGCGACGTAATCCGCCACATGGATATGACCAGCCGCCTCACCGACGATCCAGTGCAGCTCGATTTGACGCGCGGCCGCCAGTGGTTCGAACTGACGCTGGTGACCACCGACCGCCCATTCCTGTTCGCGCGCATGGCTGGCGCGCTCGCGGCCTGGGGAATGAACATCGTGAAAGCCGCTGCCTTTTCTAATAAAGACGGCATCGTGGTCGATCAGTTCTTCTTCACCGACCGCTTTCGCACCTTGGAATTGAATCTGCCCGAGTGGGAACGCTTCAAAGCCAGCCTTCGCGACGTGGTGCTTGGCAAAGCCGACCTGAATCGCATGCTGCGCGACCGCCTGCGGGCCGGCAAAGTGGAGGCGCCCAAAGTGAAGGTCGAAACCCGCGTCGAAATCGACGACGAAAGCTCGGCTCACAGCACGCTGGTCGAAGTGATTACCCAGGACCGTCCAGGCCTGCTTTATCGCATCAGCTCGCAACTGGCCCGCCACAACTGCAACATCGAAATCGCGCTGATCGAAACCGAGGGCCAAACCGCCATCGACGTCTTCTACGTCACCTCCGCCAGCGCCAAATTGCCCGCCGTGCTGCAGGAACGGCTCCGCTCCGATCTGCTCGAAGGATTATTGAACGATGGCCCAGCCTACCTCACTACCGCTGAAAACAGCCCCGCCCCGCCCGCGTAAGACTTGCCAGCGTGACTGCCGGTCGCGGCTTCAGCCGCGGCATAAATCTGCGAGTTCGAGCCTGCTCTAGCCGCTGAAGTTCCGGTTCGGCGGGCCCTCCCGGCGACGGCAAACCTTCCGGCGCAACCTCCCTCCGTCCCCGGCGAAACGCCGAACGAAAGTTCCTGAAACCAACCGCTTTCGGCGCGAGTATGATAATCGTAGGACTTCGTACATCATGCGTAGCACCGGAGGCCGGGAATGCTCATCAAGCCTAAGCCCGATTTGACCTACGCCGACGTCACTCCGCGAGGTCTTTATATGGGCCGCCGCAATTTCCTGCTCGGCGCGCTCACCACCTACGGCGCCGTGGCCGCATACAAGCGCCTGCCGAATTGGTTTGGAGGAAAAGCCAAGGGATCGGTTCCCGTACCAATTCAAGGCGCGCGGAAATGGCCCGGCAGCACCACCGAACCGCTCACTCCCATGGAGAAGACCACGCATTACAACAACTTCTACGAGTTCGGCTCGGACAAGAGCGACCCGGCGCGGAATTCCGGAAACTTCGTCACCACCCCGTGGACGGTATCCGTCGAAGGCGAATGCGAGAAACCGCGAAAGTACACCCTCGAGGAGATGATGCATCTCGCGCCGCTCGAGGAGCGTATTTATCGTCATCGCTGCGTGGAGGCGTGGTCTCTGGTCGTCCCGTGGATTGGTTATTCGCTGAACACCGTGGTGAAACTCGCGCAGCCCACATCCAAGGCGCGTTACGTGGCGTTTGAAAGCTACTACAACCCGGTGGTGATGCCCTGGGCCACTGGAACCGGCATCGAGTTTCCATACATCGAAGGCTTGCGCCTCGACGAAGCGATGCATCCGCTCGCGCTGCTTTGCTTCGGCATGTACGGCGAAACTCTGCCCAATCAGGATGGCGCGCCGATCCGCATGGTTCTGCCCTGGAAATATGGATACAAGAGCGTCAAATCGATCGTGAAGATTCGCTTCGTCAAAAACATGCCGCCGACCACCTGGAACAACTACGCGCCCAACGAATACGGCTTCTATTCCAACGTGAACCCCA
>JAGWRH010000044.1 GCA_028876695.1 Acidobacteriota bacterium
TGATTCTCGAAGGTGACATGCCCGCGATATCCAAAATCAGCGATTTCAATCTCACAAGCGGCCGCTTTTTCAACGAAACGGACGAGGACCGCCGCTTGCCCGTCGCCGTTCTCGGCAACATCACCGTGAAGACGCTCTTTCCCAATGGAGAAGACCCGGTCGGCAAGGAAGTGCAGATCGAAGGGCAGCTCTTCACCGTGATCGGTGTTCTCGAGCCGCAAAAGCAAGCCCTTGGCACCGGCGAGAATCCGCAGGACAACATCGCGCTCGTCCCGTTTTCCGTGATCCGCAAAATGCATCCGGAAAACAAGAACATCGTTCTTCTCGCCAAAGCGGACTCCACCAAAGATCTTCCCGTCGCGGTGGACGAAGTGCGCGAATACATCCGGCGAATGCGCAAGCTGCCGTCCGAGAAAGACGACGACTTCGCCATCATGACCACGGATACTTTCGTCCAGGTGTGGAATCAGATTTCCAACGGAATTTTCATCGTGATGCTGGCGGTGGGGTCGGTTGCGCTGCTGGTGGGCGGCGTGGGCGTGATGAACATCATGCTCGTGAGCGTCACCGAACGCACGCGCGAAATCGGCGTGCGCAAAGCCATCGGCGCGCGTCGCGTGAATATCCTCACGCAATTTTTGCTCGAAGCGGTCACGTTAGCCGGGGTCGGGGGCGCGATCGGCGTGATTCTGGGCTGGACGTTTGTTTTTCTGGTGCGGCTGGCGTTTCCGTCGTTCCCCGCCTCCGTTTCCGCGACGCTCGTGATTCTGGGAGTGGCCGTAGCGGCGATGATCGGCATTTTCTTCGGTGTGTATCCCGCGTGGAAAGCCGCTCGCCTGAACCCCGTGGAGGCGCTCCGCTACGAGTAGCCGCTGTTCGATGGAGATGCTATTCGCGTTCAGCTCTTTGCCGCGAGCGCCTGGAGCGATTCTTCAAAAGGCGCGCGCGCCACTCCGCGCTCGGTAATAATCGCGGAAATAAATCGCGCCGGAGTCACATCGAACGCCGGGTGCGCCGCGCGCACGGGCGGCGAGATGCGCGTCCCGCCGATATGCGTCACCTCATCTTCCGCGCGCTCCTCGATCGGAATCCGCTCGCCGGAGGAGATCGCAAGGTCGAGCGTGGAAATCGGCGCCGCCACGTAAAACGGGATGCCGTGCTCCTTCGCCAGCACCGCGATCCCGTACGTGCCGATCTTGTTGGCGGTGTCGCCATTGCGCGCGATGCGATCGGCGCCGACGACCACAGCACCCACTCCGCCCGTCTTCAGGAAATGGCCGACCATGTTGTCGGTGATCAGCGTCAGCGGAATGCCGTCGTGATGCAACTCCCACGCCGTGAGCCGCGCGCCTTGCAAATACGGGCGCGTTTCCGGCACGAGCACTTCCAGCTTGTGATTGGTTTCGACGGCCATGCGAATCACGCCGAGCGCGGTGCCGATGCCGCCCGTCGCCAGCGCGCCCGCGTTGCACTGCGTCATCACCCGGCCCGCCCGAGGCATCAGCTCCGCGCCGAAGCGGCCGATGCGCTCGTCCGCATCGCGGCGTTCGGCGTGCACCTGGAGCGCCTCGGTGACCAGCGCGGCGCGAATCTCGGCGAGCCCCGCTTCTCCGCGGCTGTCCTGTTCGCGCGCGAGATCTTCAAACCTCCGCTTGAACCTCTCGATGGCCCAGAACAAATCCACGGCGGTCGGCCGCGTGCGCGCGAACGCGTCGCAAATCGCCGCGAACTCGCCACGCAACTCGCGCAGAGTCTTCGCCTTCGATTGCTTCACTCCGAGCGCGATTCCCATCGCCGCCGCAACGCCGATGGCCGGCGCGCCGCGAATGACCATATCTTTGATCGCCTTGGCGGCGTCGCAGTAGTCGGTATAGGTGTGGTACACCACCTCGCCCGGCAGCTTCCGCTGATCGAGCATGACCACGCCTTCGTCCGTCCAACGAATCGGTTCAACCGTGTGCAAGTTCAGGCCCTCTGCCTCTTTATTTTGGAGATGCCGCTCATCCGCGTGAGCGGCACACAGCGAATCCATGGCGCGTTAGTGCATGTGCACAATGTGCTTCGGCGCGTAGAGCGAAAAGAGAACGGCAATCACCTGCACGCCGTTGTAACTGATATGCAGCAAAAAACTCGAGACATTCGTTCGCGTGGACGCGCGCGCGAACGTGAATAAAATTCCGACGACGACCAGCAAGCCAATCTGCCACCAGCCACCCCACAACTGGCTGCCGTGCAGCAAACCGAAAACCGCTCCCGTGAAGACGATGCCTCCCACCACGCCGAAGCTGCGCGCCGCCACGGGATACAGATAGCCGCGAAATATCGTTTCCTCCACCAGAGGCGCAACCAGCACCGCCGTCGCCATGAATAAGATGGTGAGCGAGCGCGACTCGAATATCTTTTCAATGGGCAGAGACTGTTTGGGCGGGAAGGCAGAGCTCGCCAGCGAGACGAGCAGCGCCAACCCGATTCCGCCGCAGATGAATCCGAAGTACGTCCCGGCGCGGGACATCGTCTGGGACCGCAGCGGGCGCCATCCGATGGCCGGCCAAAAGGGCCGGTGAATGCGAGTGCGGACGTGCAGAGCCAGATAGCCGAGCAGCGCGAGCTCCATTATGACCTGAGCCAGAATCAGAAGGAAGCTCATGTGCGCGCGCAAATAGCCGGCTTGCGCGTGGACGAATGCGATCTCGCAGCCGATGATCATCAGCGCAAAAATGAAAAGCAGCGCGATGGCAATGGGGACGAGCATGGCCACGTCGAGCCAGCCCCAGGGCACGTTGAAATTTTCCGGCGCGAACCATTTCGAATGCCGTTGCAAACGCACCGGTTCCAGCGCAGATCCGCCTGGCTCGAAAATGCCATGCCGGGATTCGGAGGTGTAAGGCGCGGGTTCGGAGGGTTCCGGCGGCTCGGGCGGAATCGAGCTGTTCTCCTCGGCGCTCATCGTGACGGGATCGGCATCCTTGGCTCCAACCGGCGCGGCCGGCGTCGGCTTCTTTACAAGTTCACTCTACTGGGGTTGCGAGCGGGCGCGCAAGCCTCGGGCGCTCATTTCGCGTGGCTGCCGTTCGAGGCGGCGAGCGCTCGCGCCAGGCTTTGGCCGGTGTAGGATTTCTTCACCTTCGCTACCTGCTCCGGCGGACCTTGCGCCACCACACGGCCGCCTTCCTCCCCGCCCTCGGGGCCCAGATCAATGATCCAGTCCGCCTGCTTAATCACGTCCAGATTGTGCTCGATGATCAGAACGCTGTTGCCAAGCGCGACCAGCCGATTCAACACGTCGAGCAGCTTCTTCACGTCGTCAAAGTGCAAGCCGGTGGTCGGCTCGTCCAAAATGTAGAGGGTGCGGCCGGTCTGCCGCCGCGATAATTCGCGCGCCAGCTTGGTGCGTTGCGCTTCGCCGCCGGAAAGGGTGGTCGCGGATTGCCCGAGCTGAATGTAACCCAGTCCGACGTCCACGAGCGTCTGGAGCTTCTGCTGAATGGCTGGAATATTTTCCAGCACCTTCAGCGCCTCTTCGATAGGCAGGTCCAGCAGATCGGAAATGGAGCTGCCTTTGTAGCGCACGGCGAGCGTTTCCGCGTTGTAGCGCTTGCCGCGGCAGACCTCGCAGGTCACGTACACATCGGGCAAAAAATTCATTTCGATTCGTCGCAGGCCATTGCCCTGGCAGGCTTCGCAGCGGCCGCCCTTGACGTTGAAGCTGAACCGTCCGGGCTTGTAGCCGCGCTCGCGGGATTCCGGCAGCATGGCGAAAAGCTCGCGGATCGGCGAAAACACCCCGGTGTACGTGGCCGGGTTGGAGCGCGGCGTGCGGCCGATGGGCGCCTGATCGATCTGAATGACCTTATCGATATGCTCGATGCCCAAAATTCCGCGATGAGCGCCGGGCAACTCCATGGAGTGGTAGAGCTTGGCCGCGAGCGAGCGGTACAGGATATCGTTGACCAGGGTGGATTTGCCCGATCCGGAGACGCCGGTCACCACGGTGAGCAATCCGAGCGGGATCGAGACGTCGATGTTCTTCAAATTGTTTCCGTGCGCGCCAAGCACGTTGATCGATTTACCGTTTGGAGCGCGGCGCGCGGGCGGCACGGGAATCCTGAGTTTGCCGGCAAGATATTGTCCCGTGAGCGAATTTGGATTGGCCTCGACCTCCTGCGGAGTTCCTAACGCGACGAGATAGCCGCCTGCGCGCCCCGCACCCGGCCCGAGATCGACCACGTAATTCGCGCGCCGGATGGTTTCTTCATCGTGCTCCACGACCAGAACGGTATTCCCCAGGTCGCGCAGAGTCTCGAGCGTGCCGAGCAGCCGGTCGTTATCACGGGCGTGCAGGCCAATGGAAGGTTCATCGAGAACATAGAGCACGCCGCGCAATCGCGAGCCAATCTGCGTCGCCAGACGGATGCGCTGTGCCTCGCCGCCCGAAAGCGTGGCCGCCGAACGATCGAGAGACAAATAGCCGAGGCCCACCGCGAGTAGAAAATCGAGACGCTCGGCAATTTCCCCGAGTGGACGTCCGGCAATTTTGTGCTGGCGCAGATTCAGTTGCGCGCGAATTCGGTCCACGCTGGCGCGGGCTTGCGCCAGCGGCTGCGCGGTGAAATCGGCGATCGACAACCCGGCGATCTTCACCGCCAGGCTTTCCGGGCGCAAGCGCTTCTCGTGGCAGACGGCGCAGGGAGAGGAGGACATGTATTGCGTGAGCCACTCGCGAGCGCTATCGGAATTCACTTCTTCGAGCGAGCGATCGAGGTGCGGCAGGATTCCCTGGCAATTCAACTCTTTTTCATCCTGTTTGCCGGCTCCATTCGATGGATTTCCGTACAGGAGGAGATTCTGGGCCCTGCGCGACAACTTCTCGAATGGCATATCGAGATCAATTCCAAAGGCCGACGCCGCGATCCGCAAGGTGCGCTGCAGCGAAGCGGAGCCCGAACCCGGCCCTAGTCCGCCGTCAAAGAGCGGCTTGCTCCAATCGACGATCACTTTCGCGGGATCGAATTCGTATTTGGAACCCAAGCCGTGGCATTCCGGACAAGCGCCGTAAGGCGAGTTGAAGCTGAAGGAGCGCGGCTCGAGCTGCGGCACGGAAAGTCCGCAATCGGGACACGCGAGCTTTTCCGAATACACATTTTCTTCGCCGCCGACCACGGCGATCGTCACCAATCCGCCGGTGAGCCGCAGCGCCGTATCGATGGCCTGCTCGAGGCGCTGCGCGATGCCGCTCTTCAGCAGCAGGCGGTCGATGACGATCTCGATGGTGTGATTTTTCCGCCGATCGAGCGCCGGCGGCTCATCGAGGTTGACCAGTTCGCCATCGACGCGCGCGCGGACGTAGCCCGCCTTCGCATATTTCTCGAATTCTTTTTTGTATTCCCCCTTGCGCCCGCGGACCACCGGGGCGAGGACCATGATGCGATCCTCCGGCGAAAGCGACATCACCGCCTGCACGATCTGCTCCGTGGACTGCCGGGCGATGGGGATGCCGCAGTTAGGGCAATGAGGCGTTCCGATGGAGCTATAAACGACGCGCAGGTAATCGTAAATTTCGGTGATGGTTCCGACCGTCGAGCGGGGCGAACGCGTGGTGGTTTTTTGTTCGATGGCAATGGCGGGCGAGAGTCCTTCGACCGAATCGACTTCCGGGCGCTCCATCTGGTCGAGGAACTGGCGGGCGTAGGCGGAGAGCGACTCGACGTAGCGGCGCTGCCCCTCGGCGTAAAGGGTATCGAAGGCCAGCGAGGATTTACCTGACCCGGATAATCCGGTAATCACCGTAAGAGTGTTGCGCGGGATCTCCAGGCTGATGTTCTTCAGGTTGTGCTGGCGTGCGCCCCGGATGGTGATTTTCTGCAGCGTCATTGCGTTCAGTGCGCTTTGAATGCGCGAGATGCGCCTCTACAGGCGCAAATCCATCAGCTGGGTAAAACTCCCCCAGCATAATCCTTGACGATACAGGAGCGATCCACGCGGGTCAAGCGGATGGCTCGCGTGGCTCGCGCGATAAAAGCTCGCGAGCGGAATCGAGCGGCGGAAGTACTACGCACTTATGGATCGAAGGAAACTTTTTGGGGGTAGTACTTCGGAATTTTTACTAGCGGCGGGGACTTTTTACCGTCGATGAAGATAAAACCGCTCTTAGTATCAAGGATTTAGGTTTGGTTTTCGGCGTGCGAGAAAGGACGCCCGTCAGGGGGAGGAAAGCCGAGGATCCCTTTAGGGGATTGAGGGCTGGGCCGGCTTCCTTCCCCCGACCACCTCCCGCCGAGGCCGTCTGACCTACCCCCTCTCGAATGCACGGCGGGAGGTGTATGCTCGCGTTCCCGCTCAGGTAAACTCCCTGGTTTCCGCAACAAAAAATTTTTGCGCCGCGTTCCGGATGGCGCGGGATTCGTGTAAATTATAGGGACTCAAGCAGCCTTGCGCCGCAGCCGAGTTGGGGCGTGGTCCAATCGGTAGGACACCTCACTGTTAATGAGGATGGTGTTGGTTCGAGTCCAACCGCCCCAGCCAACTCTATCTTAGCGTCAACGGTTCCTTCAAAACTTCGAAAGGCAACGCCGGGAAGCGCGACTATTTGGGGAAGATTTTAGCGATGCGCGCCTGGAACTCTTCGGCGGCGGCTTTCGGGTCAGCGGCCTGCAGGATGGGGCGTCCGACGACGATGTAATCGGCGCCGTTGCGGAATGCTTCTTCGACGTCGACGGTTCGTTTCTGGTCGTCCACTTGCCGGTTCACGCCCGGGCGGATGCCCGGCATTACGATCAAGAACTTGTCTCCCAATTTTTCGCGCAGCGCGGGGGCCTCGAGGCCCGACGAAATTACGCCGTCGCAGTTCAATTCCAGCGCACGTTGCGCGCGGGATTCCACGACCGATTTGATATCCGCTTGAAAGCCCAGGGCTTTCATATCCGCCTCATCCAGGCTCGTCAGCA
>JAGWRH010000045.1 GCA_028876695.1 Acidobacteriota bacterium
GAGCCGCCTGGCCGCCGATACCATGCAGCCCGAGCCGCTGCCATTCGGCGCCGAACTGTGCGCCTGCCATCCGCATCTTCCCGTTTGCGTCTGTTTCAGCTCTTGGCTCAAAAACTCCGCCAAGGGCCGGCTATTCCTCGTAGATTTGAACGGGCTGAAAATCCTCGATGAATATGCCGCCGAGGGAGTGGTCGATCTGCGCTGGTCCGCCGACGCGTCAAAAGCCTACGCCGTTACCTCCGACGGCCTCGCCTATCTGTACGAACCGCCCCTGCTTTAATCGGATAAAGACCGCGGTGTGACGTTACAGCGGAATACCCCAGATATTCTTCCCGGTATCAAGTAGGTGAATGCCTGCCTGGCCCGACTGCGGCCCGGCGTCTCCCACCCAAATGACTCGGAATCGCGCCGATTTCCACCCGCGCTTCACTTCGATCGTCTCGCCGGGCCATGTAAGATAACCGATGCCATCCAATTTGGCTCCGCTCTTGCTGATATCGACGGCCATCGCGCTCTGCGAAAATTTTCGCCCGGTTCGGTCCTTGCCACTCACCTGAACCCGCACCGGCTTTGCAACGCGCGCCTCGCGCCGGTCGATTTTCCAGAAACTCGGAGCCTGCCGCTTGAAGGCGACTCCCACCCGCAGTTTCCCCTCAAACTCCGGTCCAACATATGCTACCCGGCATTCCTGTTCGGCCTGGCTCGTTTGGTTCACAACGAAAACCGTGTCGCCAACGGTCACCTTCGCGTCCAGTGCAAGAAGGGCGCCGCTGGCGTTGACCAGCAACGTGGTGGAGTTTTCGTGAAACGAAATTTCGTGTTGTGACCAACCGTACGCCAGCACCGGGATGCGAATTGAGATACGCGGACTGGAACGCGGCTTGGCCTGCTCTGGTACGTTCTGGGTTTGAGCGCTGGCCCCTGAATACCCGCGCTCATGCGCCGATCCGCTCTGTCCCCTTTCCGAACCCGAAAGTGGAATTTCTCTCTGCGCCCCGTGCACCGGGCATTCGAAATCCCACGGCGTATCCAAAATCTGTGCCAGCGATTCCTCGCGGTCCCTCAGCAGCACCGTGCGGTCCTCGTCCCCGTACGGACACCGTAGCCGAATTGAGAAATTCTTAGACACGAACCACCTGGTTGGCCTCTTTAGAGAAGCATACACGCGACGCGGCGGGCCCGCGCGGCGGCGGGCAATTCATGTTCTGTGGAAGTAATGGGCGAAACTAAATCGTAACTTCGCTGAGCCCGGTCAGCGAGCGGAGGCGTCCGCGCGGGGCAATGCAAAGATCCACAGTGTCGTGCCCCCGGCTGTATTGTTGAGTTCCGGTGCCAGGCTCGTGTTTCCGGCGTCGAGCGGACCCCCGCCTCCGGAGACGACAGCAACATACTCCTTGCCGTTCACCTCGTACGTGATGGGGTAAGAGCTCGGCGCGGCATTCAATCCAGCCTGCCATAGGATTTTGCCAGTGGCCGCGTCGCGAGCGGTGAATTCGCGGTTTTGCGCGCCGCTGAATAGCAATCCGCCGGCCGTAGCCAGCATGGCGCTTGCGATGGGCGCCCGTTGCCGGTCCATCCACACGATTTTCCTCGTTTCCAAATTCACGGCGTCGATGCGTCCCATTTTGCCGTCTGAATCCGGACGCGTGCGCAGGTCGAAGCGAATATCCAGACCCCCGGCGGCGGTCTCCGCGGCATCGCGGGGCGCCCAGGTGTAATCCATGCAAACCTCGGCCAGCCCCACGTACAGAATGTGCGTGACCGGATTATACGAACTGGCCGGCCAGTTGCGCGCGCCATTGGCATTCGGGCAAATGTATTCGGTCTTGTTGGCGACCGGCTCGAATTTGGGATCGATGATTTTCTTGCCCGTCTTCGGATCGATCGAGCGGACCAGGTTTTGCATGCCGAGGTCTTTCGAAAACTTGTACGTTCCGTCGGCGCGATCAACCGCGTCAAAAATCGCCATCTTGCCGCCCGAGACCAAAAGATCGGTCGGCTTGCCGTTCACCGGAAGCGTGAGCAGCAATTGTTCGAAGGCCCAATCGAGGTCCCAGACGTCTCGATTCATGTGTTGGTAATACCATGCGAGCTTGCCCGTGTCGGGATCGAGTGCAACCGTTGAATCGGTATACAGGCCATCGTTGGAATCGCCCTGCTGCCGGTGCGGCTGTAGCAACGTGGAGACGTCGTAGGTGTTGCCGGTACCGAAGTAAACCAGGTTGAGCTTCGGATCGTAGCTGCCCGACGTCCACACGGACGCGCCGTAGCGTTCGTTAACGGGCGCGCCATTCCAACTATCACCGCCAGGCTGGCCGGGACGGGCGATATTGTGGAACCGCCAGACTTCGTCGCCGGTATTGGCATCAAGACCGACGATATAGCATCCGCCGCTCTGATTCGTGATGCCAAGGCTCACCCCGGCGATTACTTTCCCGTGGACCACGATCGGCGCGCCGTCAAGGCGGAAGTCGTGATTCGAGTGCGCGTAAACGCCCTCGAGCGGCGTGACCACCTCGCGATCCCACACAACCTTCCCGGTCTTCACGTCCAGCGCCACGATGTGTCCGTCCGCGGTGGGAGCGAAGAGCTTGTCCTGATACATCGCCATGCCGCGCATCACGGAATCGCTGCCATTGAGCAATACGTCCGGCAGCGCGCGCGCGTACTGCCATAGCAAATCGCCGGTCGCGCCATCGATTGCCTGAATCGTACTTCCGCTTTCAACGAACAGCACGCCGTCGTGAACGAGCGGCGTAATCTCGTTCGCGCTGAGCGGCAGAGCGCGGCTCCAGGCGAGCCGCAAATCGTTCACGTTCGCTTTCTTGATCTGGTCGAGAGGGCTGAATCCCAGGCCGCTGTACGTTCGGCGCCACATCAGCCAGTCCGCGTCGGACGGATTCTGAAGAACTTCGTCCGTTACCGGCGTCAGCTTCTCGAGCTTGGCCGCTCGCCTGGCCATCTCCGCCTGGTAAATCGCGTCGCGGTTTCCTCGGCTCGGGAAGACGTCTCGCTGAAATTGCGGTTTGGCCGCGGGTGACGCTTGCGCGCTCACCCCGCTCCCGAGTTCCGCGGCGGTGAGTTCTGTCGCGCCCGCTGCGGCGCCGTTGGCCTGAAGCACGTACGCCTCGAGATCGGCGTATTCCTGCGAGCCCAGTTGGCCGGGATTCGTTGGCGGCATTTTCTGCAGCATGTACGAAAAGAGAGCCGCGGGCGATTGCGCCCCCCACTTCTGCTGGAATGCTGTTCCTTTCAGCGGAGGGCCGAATTCACCGTCGTCCAGATTCGATCCGTGGCAGTTCGCGCAACTGTTGGCATAAGCGGTTTTCCCGCGTTCCGCTTGTGCCGCGCTAAAACTGGGCGAAGCACCGCTCTTGAAGAAGTTCTGTGCGCGGGCGGGGACAGACGATCCGAGAATTGTGAAGAAGACGGACGCAAATACCGCCAGCATCGGATTGCGCATCTGAAAAATCCCCCGGCGTTTATTGGTGAGGTCCGATCCGGATATCGTTTGAACTGATTGCGAATCGATTTTCGTCATTGTAGTTCTTCTCGGCTGCTGCGCGGGTACTTTACTACACCCGGAAGGATACTCAACTCCAAGATGCTGTTTTCTGCGCGGACCGATTCGATCGCGCCATTTATCAGTTGGAGGGGAAGTGACGCTGGAGCCAAATGCAGGAACTGAAAGGATAGCGAAATAAAGCGACAACAAAAAGCGCGCCCTGATCGAGGCGCGCTCGAAATAGAATCGCTTCTGGCCGCCAAGGCAACGTCCGCCGCGTTTAGCTCGCCTGGGCGTCTGTGTGTTCGGAACCTGCGTGTGCGCGTTAACCGGCTGTGTGGCGCTCCAGCACCTTCGTAATCTGGTCTTTCGGCACCGCACCGACAATCTGATCGGCCACTTGCCCGTCTTTGAATACGAGCAGGGTTGGGATCCCGCGGATATTGAACTTGCCCGGTACACCCATATTGTCGTCGATGTTCAGCTTCACGACCTTTACCTTCCCGGCCTGCTCGCGAGCGACTTCCTCGACCGTAGGCGTCAGCATATGGCACGGGCGGCACCAATCGGCCCAGAAATCCACCATCACGGGCTGATTCTTGCTGGCCTCGATCACTTCCGTTTGGAAGCTGGAGTCGGTCACTGACTGGATATTCTCTGCCATTTTCTCCCCTTGACGCGCAGGGCCGCTTCCTGGGCGGCTCTGCGCTCTGTCATTTAGATGTTCCCACCACGCGTGGGATTCTTGCCCTTTTCGCTGCTTCGTACACCTTCACGTACGCCGCCGCCGGAGCCTTCCACGAAAAATCCCTGGCCATACCGTTGGTCTGCAAGGCTCGCCAGGCATCTTGGTCGCGAAACGCCTTCAGCGCTCCCCGGATGCAGTCCAGCAGCGCCTCGCCCGAATAAGTTTCAAACTTGAACCCGGTGCCTTCGAGCTTCTCCGCGTCGAATCGCTGTATCGTATCATCCAGCCCGCCGGTCGCGCGCACGATTGGCACCGTGCCGTAACGCAAACTGTATATCTGATTCATTCCACAAGGCTCGTAGCGCGAAGGCATCAGAAACAGGTCCGCGCCGGCCTCGATTTTGTGCGCGAGGGGATTATCGTACCCGATTTTCACGCCGACGCGAGCGGGATATTTTCGCGCTAGGTTGTTGAACAGCGTTTCGTATTTTGCCTCGCCGCTGCCGAGCACCCCCAGCGCGACGTTCTCGTTTGCCAGTTCCTCCGCGATCTCGGCGATTAGATCGAAGCCCTTCTGATTCACGAATCGCGAGATCATTCCGATCAGCGGGCGCTCCATGTTTTCCTCGGGCAGGTGGAACGCCGAGAGGAGATCCTTTTTGCAGGTCTTCTTGCCGCCGAGATTATGCAGAGAATAATTCTGCGCGATCAGCGTGTCGGCTTCCGGGCTCCAGATCGCGTAATCCGCGCCGTTCAGGACTCCCACAATATGCTCGGCGCGATTGCGAAGGATGCCTTCGAGCCCGAAGCCATATTCCGGCGTCTGAATTTCTCTCGCGTAGCGGCGGCTGACCGTCGTCAGATAATCCGCGAAAGTCAGACCCCCCTTCAGAAAATTTACGTTGCCGAAAAACTCAAGCGTCTCCATCGTGAAAAGCGAATCGGGCAGGCCGCAGGCGCGGAGCGTGGCCCGTGGAAAAATTCCCTGATACCCAAGGTTGTGGATCGTGAGCACTATTGGGAGCGAGCGCGCCACGGGATCCGTTGCATATTGCGTCCGCAGCAGCACCGGGACCAGCGCCGTTTGCCAGTCATGGCAGTGAATCACGTCCGGAAGCCAGACGCGCTTCGCGAATTCGATCGCGGCGCGCGAATATTCCGTGAAGCGCTCCGCATTGTCGGGATAATCGTCGTTCTTGTTGCCGTAAAGGTGCGCCCGGTCGAAAAATTCGCTGTCATCGACGAAAAAGTAGCGCGTGCCGTTCGACGAGGGTCCCTCGCCAAGCGCCGGAAATCGCAGCGTATCGCCCATCGAAATGGTGACGCTGGAAACCAGGGTTGACGTGATTTTGTTCCCGCGATAACGCGGCAGAAGCACCGCGACTTGATGGCCTGATTCGCGCAGCGCCCGCGGAAGACCTTCGACCACATCCGCAAGCCCGCCGGTTTTCGAATAAGGAAGCCCCTCTGGGGCGACGAATAAAATTTTCATTGGTACGGGAGCGAAGTGAAACGGTAGCGGATGCTTTGCCGGGCCGTCAAGATAATCCGCCACGCGTGCTGCGGCTTTTGCACCGCGTATCGCACGACCCGCCGCCCCGCTCGCCGCTGCCGATTTGTTCCCGCCATCCCCCATTGTTACACTTTGGTCCCCATGGCTCGACAGCGGCTCGGTCAACATTTTCTCGCGAATTCAGGCTGGCGACATCGGATTTTGCGGACGTTGCCGCGTCACGAAAATGAAACCTGGGTGGAAATCGGAGCGGGTCACGGCGAAATCACGCGCCTGCTCGCAACCCCCGGCCGCCGCGTCATCGCCATTGAGGCCGACGCACGTCTCGCCATCGGCTTGCGCTCGGCGGTGGAGGCGAATCCCTCGGCTTGGCCCGGCGTCGAAGTCGTTCAAGGCGATGTGCTGCGGCTCGACCTGCCTCAACTCGCCGGCGGCGAATTCCGCGTCTACGGCAACTTGCCGTATTACATCACCTCGCCGATTTTAATGACGCTGTTTGGATGCGCCCAGCGAATCCGCTCGATTCACGTAGTGATTCAGTTGGAGGTCGCCGCGCGCATCGTGGCGCGGCCCGGCGGCCGCGACTATGGCTACCTTTCCGCCGCCTGCCAGTTTTATACCCGTCCGCAACTGCTGCTCCGGATTCCGCCGGGCGCGTTTCGCCCGCCGCCCAAAGTCGCTTCCGCGCTCGTGCAGATGGACCTCCCCGGCGAGCGAGCCGGACTCGGGATTCCCGATGAGCCTCGGTTTTTGAAGTTCGTCGCCGCCGGTTTCGAAAAGAAGCGCAAGATGCTGCGCAACAATCTGCGCGCGTATGGCGACGCGAAGCAAATCGGCGATGCGCTGGCGGCCTGCAATTTGCGCCCCGATGCGCGCGCCGAGCAGCTTTCACTGCCGGATTTCGCCAAGCTCTTTACAATGTTGGCGGAGAGGAGCGCCCGTCGTTAGCGCCGCGCCGAGTGGATGGGATCGTCTTCCAATACAGATCGCAGCCGGTCAGGCACATCGGTCATGATTCCGTCAACTCCCAGGTCGATGGCCGCGCACATCTTTTCGCGCTCGTTCACCGTCCAGGTCGCCACGTGCAGGTCGGCCCGGTGCGCGTCCGAAATCAGCTGCGGAGTCAGCAGATCGAAACGCGGGCAAATTTGGCGTGCGCCGCATTCCATGGCGACTTTCGTTGCATTCCCGTTGTTTTCCTCGATGAGCAAACCGAGCATCAGCGACGCGTCCAGACGCTTGAGCGAAAGCAGCGTCGCCGGATCAAAAGAAATGACGATCGAACGCGCGGCATTGCCCGAAGCAACCAGAGCGGCGGCTAGGCCGTGGTGCATACCCCAGGCCACGTCGTATTTAATCTCGAAATAAAACACCACGTCGTGCTCGCGCGCAAAATCGAGGATTTCTTCGATCGTTGGAATCCGCTGTCCCGCAAACCGCCGGTCGAACCATTGTCCCGCATCGAATTCGCGCAGTTCCGCGAGCGTAAACTCGTGCACCGGGCCGTGGCCGTTGGTGGTTCGATCAAGCGTCGAGTCGTGAATCGCCACGAAACGCGCATCGCGCGTCAGGTGCAAGTCGGTTTCGATAAACGTCGCTCCCAATTGCACCGCTCGCTCGAAGGCGGCGATCGTATTCTCCGGGGCATGACCCGAAGCCCCGCGGTGCGCGATGATCCACGGTTTTCGCATTGGTCGAGCCATGGTAGCAGATTCCTAAACCGCCTCTGCTACCCTCGGCCGGATCCCGTTGTGAGAGTCACAACGACGCGGCTGACGAGGTACTAAAACTCGATGCACAGAACTGCACCCATATGCCTCCTGCATGGTGCAAAAGCGTTCTTCTGTGAGCACATTTGTCGTCCATATTATTCGCATTGGACTCCTAAAATTGGAAGACAGTTCCTGCCCCTGCAACTTTCGTAGTCACTTTGAGGGCCGTCGGATTCCGGCGCGTTGCAACCGTTGGAGATACGCTGGTCATCAGCCAAGCCGGACTTCGCCATAAAGCCTGGAAATCTGTTCATTTTGGTAAGGCGATTGCCCGTTCACGCCACGAGTCGAGCCGATTCTGGCCGTTCGGCGCATCGAAATGGCCTAGTAAGTGCTTTTTAGAGTCGCTCGGCGGTATCGCTGCGCGGCACCTGGGAGGGGGCGTGGCACTCTTTGTGGTTATCGTGATCGGTTTGGTGGTCGCGCAGACGTGGCTGGATTGGCGCGAAGCCAAGCGCAGGTGGATTGTCCCTGCTTGGGCCAAGGGCCTGGCACTGGCAGCGGTGGCTGCCATCTCGATGACCTGCGCCACTTCTTTCGCGTCCTCATGGCTCGGCGGGGAGGCCGGCTACTGGAGCACCGAGCTCAGTTCGCGACGGATATGGTTTCAAACGGGATTTCTTGTCTGCACGATGGGGCTGATCGTTTTGGGCGCGCACAAGAAGCGCCTGCGCCTGGCGCTATTCATGGCCGGAATCGCCGCGGCCATCATCTGCTGGGTGGGCATGACGGCCTAGCTTGGCCGCTCTGCTGCATCATCTTCCGGGGAAAATTTCCCCGCTTTGAGCCGCGCTGGTTTACGCTTCACCAATCCTGCTATGTTTTCGCGCCACACCATCGTAAATGCCGGCTACCGGTCCACCAATTACTGGGTGGTCAGCGCCGGGAAGTCGCGCTTCCTGGTGGACATCGGTTGGCCCGGAACCATGCCCGCGATGCGAGCGAATTTGAGCCGGATCGGCGTGCCTCTCGACGAGTTCCGCTACGCGCTGGCCACGCACTACCACATCGACCATGCCGGTCTAGGACAGGAATTCAAGAACGCCGGCGTGCCGCTGCTGGTGCTTGAAAGCCAAGTTGCCGCAATTCCGCGGATGAAAAATCATGTAAAACCCGCGGACAAGTATCTGGAGATCACGACAAACGGCAACACAATCATCCGGTTCGCGGAAAGCCGCTCGCTATTGGCGTCGCTCGGGCTCAGTGGCGAAATCCTTGCGACTCCGGGGCATTCTGACGACAGCGTGTCCGTGCTTCTCGACGACGGTTCCGTCTTCACGGGCGATCTCCCACCGGTCGCGCTGGCGGGAGAAAATGCCGCCGTGGCGGAAAGCTGGCGCGTTCTGCGCGAACATGGCGCGACCCGGATCTACCCGGGCCACGGCCCCATTCGCCCGTTGACAGCATAGATGAGAGGCGCGCTGGTACGCCGGAACCTGCGGCCGGTCAATAGCTTCCCAGAACCGCTGTTCGCCGGTAAAATCCCGCCATTCGCCGAATATTCCAAGACGCGATTCCAGACCGCGTTTAACCTCCACGCCATGAGATCGACTCAATTTCGGCAGGAGGGCAAGTGCATGATTGACCGAAGCGCACGGCTTACCCCACTCGGGTCCTCATTGCAGATTGGAAGCTTGCTGGCGGCAGGGTTTTTCATCCTCCTCGGACTCGTGCTTCAATTGGCGCAGTTCGGGTACGACAGCATGGCCGTCAAGAACTTCTGGTTTGTCACCATGATCGCCGGAAACGTCTGGAATTTCTTGGCCGCGCGCTCCGATCTCCCGGCGCTCGGCGAACTGCTGCGCTTCTGGCCCATGCTTCTAGTAGCCATGGGATTGGCGCTCCTCGCGCTTCCCTATTCCGGATGCCAGCGCCTCTTGGCGGCGCAAGCGAGGATGTCGAATCGTGATTGATGACCGGCGCCATCTCGGCGGCCTTTTCATCGGCATCGTGGTCACCGCAATCGGCGTGATCTTTTTGCTGGATCAGCTCGAGATCGTTCACGCTGCGTGGGTGTTCCAGGTATTTTGGCCCGTGATCCTGATCGGGTTCGGCGTGGCCATGATCCTTAGAACGGCGGAGTTTCGAATGTCCAACACTCCGGCTCCTCAACCCGTTCCAGACAATCTTGTGCACGCTCGCCGAGCAACCATAAACTTTTGGGGCCCTGTGCTCATCTTGATTGGCGTGATCTGGCTCCTAAGCAATATCACCCATTTTGACGCCGGCCGGCTGTGGCCACTCTGGATGATCGCATTCGGTGTGTGGCTGCTTATCAATAAAAACCGCCCACGATCTTGGCGTCGCCGCGATCGCGGATGGTATGCTCAGCCCCCGTATGGCTACCCCCCGACCGGCGGCCCAACGCCGGGACAGGGCGCAGGCGCTGGCACAAGACCGGGGCCAGATCCCCCATCCAGCGGGTTTGTGAATCAGGGCTTCGGCGGTTCCGAACACTGGGCCGCTGCAGCGGGTCCCACGCCTTCGACTCCTTCGCCGCCCGACGCGACAACCGCGAGCGCGGGTTCCTCCACCGCTCCGCCACCTGGACCGGCTCCATCGGAGGCGACGGCGTCCACTTCGGTAGACGATGCTTTCGAGCACTCGATCGTCTTTATGGCGTTCAAGCGCCGCATCACCACGCAGCATTTTCGCTACGCGAGGCTCTCCGCTGTGTTCGGCGGCTTTAATCTCGATTTCACCCTGGCCGATATGGACGGAAGCCAGGCCGAAATTCACATCGAAGCAGTGTTCGGTGGCGGCGAAATCCGCATTCCCCCCACTTGGCGCGTTAGCATAGATGCTCATGCATTCGGCGGCGCGTTTATGGACGAAACGTACGGCCGCCCGGACGCAACCGCACCGGCAAAAACCCTGATCGTTCGCGGGAGCACTGTTTTCGGTGGAGTGGTCATCAAGAACTGAGCCGCCATGCATCCCATTCTCGGACATCTCCGGCGCATGGTGCTGTACCTCGCAGCGTGGGTTCCGCTTGCTGCTCTGCTGGCATATCTGCTGGCGAACACGCACGCGATGGATATTCGCGAGGCGCTCGTCCTCGCGTTCCCGCTTTGCCTCGTCTATGCGTTCGTCTGCCTTTCCGCGTGGTATCCGTGCCGCGTCACACCCCTCGAGCGCACCGGCGCTTCGAAGCTGGCCGCCACGCATTTTCTCGGAGCTCTCGTCGCCACGGCGTTGTGGATTTTCGTCGCCAAGATGCTGACGGATGAGCTATCCGAGTCCGCCGCATTTCGCGGGCTGGACCGTCGCTTCGCTGCGGCCGTACCGCTTCTCGTCGGCACCGGAGTCTTGTTTTACCTGCTTTCCGTCGCGTTTTATTACATCCTGCTTGGCATCGAAGTCTCGCGCGATGCCGAAGCGCGCGTGATGCAGGCGAGCATGCTGGCGCGCGAGGCCGAATTGCGGGCGCTTAAGGCGCAGGTGAACCCGCACTTTCTCTTCAACAGCCTGAATTCCATCAGCGCGCTCACCGGTTCCGACCCCGCCAAGGCCCGCGAAATGTGCATCCTGTTGGGAGATTTTTTGCGCCGCACGCTTGGGCTGGGTGAAAAGTCGGCGATTCCCCTCGGCGAGGAGCTGTCGCTCATTCATGCGTTTCTTGCCGTCGAGAAAATCCGCTTCGGCTCGCGGCTGAACATGGTCGAAAACGTCGATCCCCAAGCTGTGAATATCGCCGTGCCTCCACTGTTGCTTCAGCCGTTGGTGGAAAACGCCGTGGCGCATGGAATCGCAAACCTCGTCGAAGGCGGATGCATTCAGTTGAATGTGGCGCTGCACGAGGGCGTGCTTTCCATCCTCGTCGAAAACAGTTTCGATCCCGACGCGCCTGTGCGGCACCGCAATGGAGTGGGTCTCGCCAACGTCCGCCAGCGTCTGGAAGCGCGTTACGGCAATCGCGCCAAATTCGGGGCGCAAGCCGCCGGGACGAGTTTCCGGGTCGCCTTGGAATTTCCCGCCGAACAGGAGGCAAGCGCGTCGTGAGCCCCGAAGCGTCTCGAAAGCTGCGTGCCGCGCTGGTTGACGACGAAGAACTGGCGCGCCAGGTGCTGCGCGAATATCTCGCCCGCCATCCGGAGATCGAAATCGTCTCCGAATGCGCCAATGGGTTCGAAGCGGTGAAGGCCGTCGCGGAGTTGAAGCCTGACCTCGTGTTTCTCGATATCCAAATGCCCAAGCTCGATGGCTTCGAAGTGTTGGATCTGATCGGTCCAGCCCCGGCCGTCATTTTCGTCACCGCGCACGATAACCACGCCATCCGGGCGTTTGAGGTTCATGCCGTCGATTACTTGCTCAAACCGGTGGGCTTCGATCGATTTGAGGCCGCTCTCGCGCGCGTGAAGGAGCGGCTGGCGGCCAACGCACAAAAGCAGTCGCATTCTTTGCCTTCCGCGGCCGATTTGGCCGCGGCGGCGCGCCCGCCCGCGCAATACGTGGACCGCATCCCCGTGCGCGAAGGCACGAGCGTGGTGATCATCCCCGCCACGAAACTCGATTACGTCGAAGCGCAGGACGACTACGTGGCGCTCGTTTCGCAAGGGAAAAAGCACCTGAAGCAGCAGACGATTTCGAGCCTCGAAGCCGCGCTCGATCCCTCGAGATTTCTGCGCATTCACCGCTCCTACATTGTGAACTTGGAACGCGTGTCGCGGCTCGAGCCCTACGGAAAAGATAGCTACGTCGCCGTGCTCGCCGATCGCGTACAGCTGCCCGTGAGCCGCGCGGGATATTCCCGTCTGCGCGCCTTTCTCGACCGCTGAATGCGGTCGGAAATCCGGGCCGCCGCTCGGCAGCGATATTCCCATTTTCACTCGTGACGCTGCACGGCCATATCCCTGATCGGTCGAACAGGCTGACTAACGCGATAAACGCCCGGACGGAAGTTTGCCGCACGCCTTCGCACGGCGCGATACTGAATCCATGAAGCAAAGCTCCCTCGCATTCGTCGCCGTCGCGCTGCTCTCGATCGCCGTGCCGCGCCCGGCCCGCGCCGACGCCTTCAA
>JAGWRH010000046.1 GCA_028876695.1 Acidobacteriota bacterium
ATCCGCGTCAGCGTCCCGTCAAAATCGGTGAAGAGCGCCACGTGCTGCGCGCGGCGTATCTCTCCGCTGACCTCGCTCCAGCAATCAAATAGATGTTTGGGAACCTGGTTTCGTGCTCGGACCCGCCTGGAATTCCGTCGCTTGCCCATCGGCTGTTCATTTTACTTGCACTTTTCGCCGCCGTCCGATTTCTTCTGTCGGCCGGCTCTCCACGAAAGCGGGCGCGCTGGGGTGGGAACGGTGGTGGGGCCTGCCTGCCGCGGCAGGGACGTGCTTTTTGCGAATCACTCGAAACGAAGACTCATGTTGCTCGCCGGCTGGTTCGTTGTCGCGGCTCAGTGGAAATCGTGCGACTCGGTCGCCGCGCGCGTAACTGCCAGCGGCTCGATGCGTTCCACTTTGATCGAAATCACGTTGTCCAGATTCTGCAGCCGCCCTTCGATCAACAAAAACGGATGATGCACCACCACGCCATGATCCTGCTCGAACAGTTGCGGCGTGACGATCGCATTGGCGATGCCCGTCTCATCCTCCAGGCTCAAAAACACGAACCCTTTCGCCGTTCCCGGCCTTTGCCGGCAAACCACCGCGCCCGCGTATCGTACGCGCATTCCGTCCGGCAATTTCTCCAGATCCGCCGCCGCGCGAATTCCCTGCCGCTTCATCTCCGCCCGGCGATACGCCATCGGATGCGGCCCTACGGTCATCCCGGTGCCGCGAAAATCCGCCACCAGCCGCTCTTCGCTGGTCATCGGCGGCAGCGGCGATTCCCCGCCATTTGCATTCGTCGCGTCCGCGCGCGCCTCCGCCTCGGCCGCGCCTTCCTGCGCCGTACTCGAAATTTCTTCCGCGTCTTCCAGCAGCGGCCCTGGTCGCCTCGCCGCCCGCTCCACCTGCCACAACGCATCGCGCCTGTGAAACCCGCGTTTCTCTCCAATAAAATTCAGCGCCCCGATTTCCCCGAGCGCCGCGAGCTCCGATTTCTGCGCGCCCGGTACCCGCCGCCTCAAATCCTCGATTGACGCGAACCTTCGCAGTCCGCGCTGCCGCGCGATTTCCAGCGCCACCTCTTTTCGCAGCCCTTTCACATAACGCAGCCCCACTCGCAGCGCGAATCCCCCTGCCATCGGCTCGAGCGTGCAATTCCAGTCCGACTTCGTCGCGTCGATCGGCTTGCATCGCAATCCGTGCCGCTGCGCATCCTTTACCAGCGTCGCCGCCGAATAAAATCCCATCGGCTGGTTGTTCAGCATGGCCGCCGTGAACGCCGCCAGGTAATGGCATTTCAAATACGCGCTCGCGTACGCGATCAGAGCAAAACTGGCCGCGTGCGATTCCGGAAATCCGTACAGCGCGAACGACGTGATCGACTGCACGATCTTGTCCTGCGTCTCGCCCGTGATTCCCTTCCGCGCCATTCCCCGCCGCAGCTTCACCTCGATTTCCCGCATGCGCGCCTCGGAACGCTTGAACCCCATCGCCCGCCGCAATTCCTCCGCTTCGCCGCCCGTGAATCCCGCCGCGATCATGGCCATTCGCAGCAACTGCTCCTGAAACAGAGGCACGCCCAGCGTCCGCGCCAGCACCGGCTCGAGATCGGGATGATAGTATTCCGGCGCTTCCTTTCCCTGCCGCCGCTTCAAGTACGGATGCACCATTTTTCCCACGATCGGCCCCGGCCGTATGATCGCCACCTGCACCACAATGTCGTAAAAACAGCTCGGCCTCAGCCGCGGCAGGCACGACATTTGCGCCCGGCTTTCCACCTGGAACATTCCCACCGTATCCGCCTTTTCGAGCGCGGCATAAATCGCCGGATCGTCCTGCGGCAGCCTTCCCAGGTCCATTTCTTCGCCGTGATGCGCGCGAATCAGTTGCAGCGACTCTTCGAGCACCGCCATCATTCCCAGCCCCAGCAAATCCACCTTCACGATGCCCATGTCCGCGCAATCTTCCTTATCCCACTGCACCACCACGCGTCCCGGCATCGTCGCCGGCTCCAGCGGCACCACCGAATCGAGCTGCCCCTGGCAGATCACCATTCCGCCGGAATGCTGCCCCAAATGACGCGGCAAATCCTGCACCGTCCGGCACAACTCGAAAAATTTCCGTACGCGCGGATGCCCCATGTCCAGTCCCGCATCCTGGAACTCGCGCGCGAATTTTTCTCCCGGATCCTGGTATTCCCACGAGCCCATCAGCGCCGTCAGTTTCCCGATCGTCTCCGCGTCAAACTCCAGCGCCTTGCCCACCTCCCGCGCCGCCGATCGCCCCCGGTACGTAATCACGTTCGCGGTCATCGCCGCGCCCTGTTTTCCGTAGCGTTCGTACACGTACTGAATCGCGCGCTCGCGCTGGTCTCCGCTCGGCAAATCCAAATCGATATCCGGCCATTCGCCGCGTTCTTCGGACAAAAACCGCTCGAACAGCAGCTCCATTCCCACCGGATCGACCGCCGTGATTCCCAACGCGTAGCAAACCGCGCTGTTGGCCGCCGATCCGCGCCCCTGCGCCAGGATTCCCTTCTCGCGGCAGAAGCGCACGATGTCCCACACGATCAGGAAATATCCCTCCAGATGGAGCTTTTCGATCAACGCCAGCTCGCGCTCGATCTGCCGCCGCGCTTTCTCGTTGCCCGCGCCGTAGCGCCAGATCATTCCGTCCAGCGCGCGCTGCCGCAGAAATTCCATTGGCGGTCCGCCGCCGGGAACCGGATAAACCGGAAATTGGTAGCCCAGGTCGTTCAGCGTGAATTGCAGTCGCGACGAAAGCTCTTCCGTATTCGCGATCGCTTCGGGAAGATCCGCGAAAAGTTCCGCCATTTCCGCCGGCGACTTGCAGTACCGCTCCGCGTTGCGGCTCAGCAGGCGCCCCGCCGTTTCCAGCGTGCGGTGGTGCCGGATGCACGTAAAGACGTCCAGCGCTTCGCGCCGCTCCGGCCGCGCGTACGCCACTCCGTTCGTGGCGATCAGCGGCAGCTTCAGCCTGCGCGCGATGGCTACCGCCGCCTGATTGCGCGCCTCTTCGCGTCGCGAATAGTGCCGCTGCAATTCCACATAGACGCTCTCGCGCCCGAATATTCGGCGCAGCTCCTCAACGCATTCTGTCGCCGCCGTCAGTCCGCCTCGCGCCAGCGCATATTCCAGCGGGCCTTCATCGCCGCCCGTCAGGCAAATCAATCCGCCGCTGAACTCCGCGATTTCCTCCGCCGAAGCGCTCCCTTCGCCCTTCGCCGCGCGCATCTTCATCCGCGTGATCAGCCGGCACAAATTCTGGTAGCCCGCTCGCGACTCCGCCAGCAGCGTGTATCGTTTACCCGCTGTGCGCGTTCGAGCCGCCGTTATTTCCGCCCCGATATGCGCGCGAATCTTCCGCTTGTTCGCGGCCAGGTGAAATCGCGTCGCGCCATACACGCCGTCGCGATCCGCCAGCGCCATCGCTGGCATTCCGTGCTCCGCGCACGCCTCCGCTAATTCCTCCGGCGCCGACGCGCCCTCAAGGAAACTGAACGCCGACCGCGCATGCAATTCCACATACATCGCTGATATCCATGATTGTCATCCCCAACCCCGGGGTCCCCAGCGCGCTGTTGGCCAGGCCCTCAAAGCGCTCGCGCTTTAGGGCAGAGCGCTGGGGTGGGGCAAAGCGTGCGGATTTTCCGTGATGGGTCAGTTTGAATTTTCTTAATCGTGACACGAGCAGCCAAAATTCAAACTGACCCACTACCGGATTTCAAAGCGTGCGGAGTTTTCTATTCTTTGCCCGCCTCGTCGATGACTAATCGTAAATTCCCCGCACAAACCATCCCTCCCTCCGCGCGTCATAATAAATTCGATACATGCCCCATGCGCCGCGCGCATTCGTCGCATTGGCCGAAGCCGCCGCGCGGAATTTAACTTCCACATCCCACTCGTCCTGCTGCCACTCGTCTTGGCGCCACCAGTCGCCCGACGTTCTCCACGGCCCCGCCGCCGTCCTCACTTCGCCTCGCGCTCCCTGAAAAATCACCGCCACCGGACGCCCCTCGTGCATTTCCACCCTCGCCGGAATTTCCGGACGAAACACCCGAAACCCCACCGCCGTTTGCTTGTCCCATGCACTCATCCTATTTTGTGCGGTTGTTCGTGGGGGCGCTGCCTCGTCCTGCCGAAGGAAAGTACGCTGCGCCCCGCGAATCGTCGCAGGATCGCTATCCGCTGCTCCCGCCGCCTCAAACCTCCTCATCCGGAACGCTCCCGGCCGGTGCGTGTCCACAATTTCCGGCGATCCTGCGTTTCCTTCGCCCACCACATTGGCGATGCGTGCGATCGTCAGCTCCAGTTTTTCCGGATCGGGAAAGCTCGGCAGAAAAAGCCCGCCTTGCGTCGCCCTCGGACGCGCCGCTTCCGCCGTCAGCATGATTTTCTGAATCGGCGCTCCCGGCGGATGCGCCTGCAACCGCAGCCGCAGCAATTTCAACAGCATCTTCGCGTCGCGCGTTGCCAGCGGCAGCCGCAATTCCGCTTCGTACTCGCCCGGAGGATTTTGTTCTCGCACGATTTCCATTCGCCGGTCGCACGCGTCGTCGAAGCTCGGCTGCAGCTCGAATCGCGCGCGAATCGACGCCGTCCCCAGCGCCCGCGCCGCCAGCCTCGCGCAAAGCTGGTCCAGCAACCGCCCCAGCAAGAACGACAGCGGATCGAGCTCTTCCACCGCGTCGTCCAGATCCATCTCTTCTTCAAAAAACTCCGCCGCCGCGGCCACATGCAGCGAACGCACGCTCGCCCCGCGCGCCAGTTCGTGCAGCCGCACGCCCTCCTGTCCCAGCCGCTCCGAAAGCTCTGGAACCGGCAACGCCGCCAGCGCCCCGCACGTGTGCACGCCCCAGCGCTCCAGCGCCTCCGCCGTTTCCACCGCTGGACGCAGCACGCGCACCGGCAAATCCCGCAGCCGCGCCGCTTCCTCGCCACGCGCCATCACCGTCACTCCGCGGCGCCCGCGCGCCGCAATCGACGCCGCATCGATATTCCCCGCAATGGCCACGTTCACCTGCAATCCGCACGCAAGCGCGCGCCGCGCCAGTTCCGCGCCAATCTCCCGCTCGCCGCCGAAAAGCGAGCCCAGCCCCGCCAGGTCAATCACACTCTCGTCCTCGCCCGCATCTTCGATCCGCGGTGAAACCGACCATCCCGCGTCCAGCAGCGCCGCGTGCGCCGATTTTTCCAGCGTCTCCGAACGCGCCCGCACTTCCAGTCCCGCAAACTGCTCCGCGTTCGTCTTTGTCATCCCGATTTCCACGCCCATTCGCCTCGCGTCTTCGTTCAACGCCACCACGTTGCACAGCGGCGGCGCTCCTTCCACCAGCGCCAGCGAACGCTCGCGCAGTTCCGGCTCCGCGCGCGCCACCGCCTGCACTCTGAAATTCGGAACGAATATCGATGCGAACGCCATCTCTTCTTGCCGCCATCGCGAATGAGCTGATCGAGAGCAAACCCAAAAGTTCGCTCAGAATCTCCTTCTTGCCTCAAACTCCGTCCCCTCCATCGTCTCTTCTCGCCATGTCAACCGGTCGCCTTCCCGCTTCGCCTTCGAACGAATCGCCTCCGCGAAATTCCTCGCTCCTGCAAACAAAAATCCCCGCGCATGCGGCGAAAATATCCGCCTGTCTCGCTCGCAGACGCCGCTTCCAGCCGATGCCGGCGTTATGAGAGCAGGTTTCGTTTTTTCCGGTGCGGGTGCCCCACCCTCGGTTTTCGAGCGTGGGGATTCTCCATGAGGCGCGGCATCGCAAATGGCCTCGCTCGTCTGTCTCCACCGCGCCTCCCGCGCCTCCATCCGCAGCACCAACGACGCGCACGTCTTCGCATTCGACTCCATCTCCACCGCCACCAAAATCGTCGGCGTGTGCTCCACCGCTCGCCGCATGCGAAACCACACCGGCAGCGGAATTGCCCGCGCCACGCGTGCCGGCGTGTCTCCCAGATCGAGCGCGATCAGCCCGAATCCTCCGCCCTGTATCAACAAATCCGCCGCTTGCAGCGCCTGCTCCACGTTCCGGCACCGCACCCACAGCAACTGCCCCAGCCGCACGCCCGCCTCCGCCGCCGATTCCGGATCGAACGCGTCCCGCGCATCCACCAGCGCGCACACTTCCGCCGCTTCGGTCCGCGCCGTCAGCGCCGCCATCAGCACGCTCGTCCGTCCCGACGACGCCGGCCCGCAAATTTCCGTCAATGCCCCGCGCGGCAGCCCGCCCGTCAGACGGTCGATCTCCGCCACCCCCGTCGGCGCCCTCTCCACCGCCCGCCGCTCGCGGTATTCGAACGGGCTCGCCACGCGCTTCTCCAGCGCCGCTTCCACCTGTAATCGCAATGCGTTCGTTCGCGCGCTCATGACGTTCCTCGGTGTGGATCCGTTTGAATTTTCTGGATCGTGACACAAGCCATCAAAATCAAACTGACCCAGTGCCCATCCTGCATTCCAGGCGAATTCCGCGCGGCGAAAAAGAAGGGGCTTTCGCGGTAAAATCGTCAGCGGATTCAGCGGCAATCGCGCATCATTTCGATGCTTCTTTACTTTCGCTTTTTATTCGCCTTAGCCGGAATTCTAGCCCTGCCTTCCGCCTCTGTCAAGCGCACCGCGATGCGGTGATGGGTGTGATAGGAAGTTGCTGCTGGCTGCGGCGCACG
>JAGWRH010000047.1 GCA_028876695.1 Acidobacteriota bacterium
ACGACTTGATCGACGAGGTCGCCACGAGAATCTGGCATTTCCACGGCGGAAAGATCGAGGATTTCAAAGGTCCATACGCGGATTTCCTGGCGGAACAGCAAGCCAGGGCGGCGCAGGCGGCCAAAGCTGTCCAGGCGGGCAAGCAGGAGCGGAAGCCCGCCCGTCAGGGGGCGATGTCGAGATAACTTTCCCGTAGACCACGAACGATCGATTTGCCTTCCTCGGAGTACCGGTTCTGCCGTGCCTCAGTTGGATCGTCCCGCGTTAGAACACTTTCGAACTCATGATCGGCTCCGGTGCCCTGGGCTTTCCGCGCCGAACACGCTGCGCGAATGTGTGACGTTATCTGGGATGCGGTGGATAAGGTGGGCACACTGCCGCGATTCCTGCTGAACGATTCCTGCTGAACAAGGACTTGATCCAGCCCTATTGGTGATCCGTCGTAGGCGGCTCTCCTGTCCTTGACGCGCATCGATTGCCCGCATAGACTTTGGGTGTTCTTGGTAGAGGCGCGGAGAGCCATCAGTAGCCGGGCTGGAATTCCGGGCAGCGCACCGGAGACCGCGGTGAAAGGGGCCAGTCGTAAACTCCGCCGAAATCGACCGGCATGCTGCGGCCGGGCGGTTGGGGGATAAGCAGAAGAGCTTATCCACTGTCATCCTGTCGATCAGGATGGAGCGCTATCGAGGAGCGAAGGGGAGCATGATTTCGCTCGCCCCTTCTTCTCTCTTCCCTGGCATTTCCATCCCTTGAATTTTTCAACGTGCGAGATTGCATTTTGTACAAAGTGGCGCTTTAGCGCCAAAGCGTTGCGCAAGCGGCTGATGAATCTTTTCGAATTAACTCGCGCTCTGGTGGATATCGAGTCGATCTCCGAGAACGAGGCGGCTGTTGGGGATTTCCTGATCTCCCACTTGGGAAAGCTCGCCTCCGGTACGGGAGGGCGCGTGGAAAAAATGGGCGCCGCAGTCATGGGTGCGGGCAAGCCGGGGCGCGCGAACGTACTGGCATGGTGGGGCGAGCCTCGGGTGACGCTTTCGACGCACATGGATACGGTGCCGCCGTTTTTCCCGTCACGAGAGGATGATGAATTTATCTGGGGCCGCGGCGCTTGCGATGCGAAAGGAATCATCGCGGCGATGATTGCAGCCGCTGAGCGATTACTGGAACAAAAAACGATCAATTTCGCGCTGCTGTTTGTTGTAGGCGAGGAGAGGAACAGCGCCGGCGCGATGGCGGCGGCGCGCGCGCCCCGAGGCTCGCGATACCTGGTAAACGGCGAGCCGACGGAAAACAAACTGGCGCTGGCCTCCAAGGGCACGCTGCGGTTGGAGTTGACGGCGCACGGGCGCATGGCGCATTCGGCGTATCCAGAGCTGGGAGAATCGGCCATCGACAAGCTTCTCGATGCGCTGGAGGCAATTCGGCGCGTGTCCCTGCCAACGGATGAGCTATTCGGCGCATCCACGCTCAACATCGGCACCATTTCAGGAGGCCGAGCGCCGAACGTGATCGCGGATTCAGCCAAAGCGGAACTGCTCGTGCGTCTGGTGGGCGATCCGGCTCCGGTACGCGAGGCATTTGCTCGCGCAGCGGGCGCGCGGGCGGAATTGAAGGAGGTCCTGCATATTCCGGCAATTCGATTTGCGACGGTTGACAGCCTGCCTACGACGGTTGTTTCCTACACCACGGACGTACCGGTGTTCGGGCGCAGCTGGGGCGAACCGTTGTTGCTCGGGCCGGGGAGTATCACCGTCGCGCATACGCTGGAAGAGCGGATCTCGAAACGCGAACTGGCGGAGGCGGCCGGATTGTACGCGCGCGTGGTTCAGAAGCTGCTGGCGAAGGCGAGTTAGCCGA
>JAGWRH010000048.1 GCA_028876695.1 Acidobacteriota bacterium
TAGGGGAGCAGCCTGCGGTAAATCAGGTCGCGAGCGATGCGCGAAAACATCGGCCGGCGAAAGTGCTGCTCGATTTGGGCTCGCGCGAGTTCGACCAGCTTGCCGTATTCGACGCCCGATGGGCATGCCGTCTCGCACGCGCGGCAATCGAGGCAGCGGTCAATGTGCGCAACGAACGATTCGCCCAGAGCCAGATTGCCCTGATCCACGAGCGCCATTTGGCGGATTCGCCCGCGCGGAGAGTCGGCCTCGTTGTGCCAAAGCCGGTACGTTGGACAATGATTCAGGCAAAGCCCGCAATGGACGCAGCGCGAATAATCCTCGTACGCGGGCTTCTCCGTTCCTGAAAATCCGCTGCGCATGGAATTCAAGTCGCCACGCGATCGTTCGGATGCGTTCGCGGCGCGGTTATTCTCCTCTCGTCTTTCCGACGAAAATGGCGGCATAACATGATTCTCGCGCCGGCAAAATTCTCCGGCTTCTCATTTGACAATCGCAGGCGTCCATTCGCTGTTCCCGTTGCTAGATCACGAATCGACCCGGCGACAAAATGCCCGCCGGATCGAACACGTGCTTCAGCTTGCGCATCTCTCGAAAATCGGCGCGCTCCGGCCCCCAAATCTTCAGCGTAGCTTTCCATTCGCCCGGCGAGAAGGGAATTACGCAATTTCCGCCCAGCCGCGCGCATGCGCCGGTAATCCGGCTCGCCGTTCGTTGTACGCGGTCTCGCGCGCCTTCATTGCCTGCATGCGGCAGCAGCGCGATGCAGGTCACGCCGTTCGCGCCGACCGTTACGGCCCATCGGATCGCGTTCTCGAGAGCTGCCTCGGACGCGGCGCGAAGAATTTCCGGAACCTGCGTCGGCAGGACGCTCGCTTTCAAAATCACTGCCGCGGGCGACGATTCCAGCGCGATGGGCATAAATTCCCGCACTCGTCCGAAGGACGCGGGATTCTTCTCGTCACCGGACGTTTCGCATCCTTCGCAACCGGCCGCTTCGGCCGCGCGCCTCAACTCGCTTTCACACCGTAACGCTACCGCGCCGCTTCCCGAATACATCGCTAGAAACGCCCATTTGTCGCTAGGCAGGCGATCCACCGGCGCAGACCCTGCCTCAAATCGCGCGGCCGCCGAGCCGGCCAGTATCTCAACCGCCGTGGGATTCAAAACATCCATCGTAAGCGGCCGAAGGTGCGATTGTCCTACGCGGCTGCGCAGATCGAGCGCGCTTTCCGCTGATCGAAACACGGCGCTAAAGATACGCCTCGGCGCGGGCGCGGGAAACGTCCGGAAATTCATACTGGTGATGATTCCGAGCGTGCCCATTGCGCCGATCATCAGCTTGTGCAAGTCGTACCCGGCTACATTTTTCACCACGCGCCCGCCGCTTTTCGCCCGCGCGCCTTCGCCGGTTACTACTTCTATTCCGAGCAAAAAATCGCGCGCGGTGCCGTACGCCTGCCGCAAAGGCGAGTGTACTCCCGATGCGATCGTTCCTCCGGCGGTCGCTTGGCTGAGAAAGGGAACTTCGAGCGGCACGAATTGCCTGTGGCCGGCCAACACTCCCGCCAGCCTCTGGAGCGGAATGCCCGCTTCGACGCTGAGCGTCAGATCGTCGGGGTCGTACGCAATGACGCGGTCGAGCCGCGACACATCCAGCGCCACGTCGTACCGCTCTGGAGTCCCGCCCATTCGCAGCTTGCTGCGCGCTCCGCACGGGATCACCGAGAGCTTTTCCGAAACGCAGAACTTCACAATCTCGGGTACGGCTTCGCGCGACGCAGGCTGAACCGCGGCCAAAGGCGCCTTGCCATGCACTTCGTACGCGGCGAGGCGAGCGGGGTCGGTAATAACGCTTGCCGCACCGGAAATATCGGCGAGCCGCGAGCCTGCCGTGCTCGTCGCCGGCATTACGCGGGCCTCGCCGCAGCCGCAACGCCGCTGCGCGGGGGCCGGACGTAAATCTCGCCGCAGCCTTTTGAATTCGGGAAGATCTTTCCGGGATTCAACAATCCTTCGGGATTGAAAATCGCTCGCACGCGCTGCATTAGGTCCATATCGGCCTGGCTGAAAATCAGCGGCATCAGCCGGTCTTTTTCCATTCCGACGCCATGCTCGCCGGTGATCGACCCGCCCGCCTGCACGCAGAACGCGATGATTTCATCGGCGGCGGCGACCGTATTGCGAAACTGCGTCTCGTCGCGTTCGTCGAACAGGATGATCGGGTGCAAGTTGCCGTCGCCGGCGTGAAAGACGTTGCCGATTTGCAACCCGTATTTCCGCGCGATTTCGGCGATGCGACGCAGCGTCGCCGGCAGCTTGGTGCGCGGGATCACGCCATCCTGCGTGTAATAGCTCGGCGAAACGCGGCCCGCGGCGCCGAACGCGTTCTTGCGCCCTTTCCACAGCAGTTCGCGTTCGTTTGCGTCGCGCGCCACGCGCACTTCACGCGCGTGGTGCACCCGGCAGACGTCCTCGACCTCCGCGGCTTCGGCTTCGGCCACTTCGCGCAGCCCGTCCACGTCGATCAGCAGGATTGCCGCGCAATCGAGAGGGAAGCCGGCGTGCACGTACTGTTCCACGGCGCGAATCGTCCAGCCATCGAGCATTTCGCACGCGGCGGGCGTGATTCCGCGCGCGGTAATTTCCGCGACGGTTTCGGTGGCGTCATCGACGGAATCGAAAATTGCCAGCAGCGTTTTCACCGCCTCCGGCAAGCGCGTAAGCTTCACCGTAATTTCCGTCACCAGTCCGAACGTGCCCTCCGAGCCCACAAAAAGTCCGGTCAGATCGTATCCCGGCAAGTCGGCTGCCGGGCTTCCCAGCCGCAGAACCTCCCCGGTCGGAAGCACCACCTCGAGCCCGAGTACGTGGTTCGTGGTGACGCCGTACGCAAGCGTGTGCGGCCCTCCGGAATTCTCCGAAA
>JAGWRH010000049.1 GCA_028876695.1 Acidobacteriota bacterium
CGAAACATCCGATGCGCATCGGATGTTTCGAACTGGCGCATGGAGGGACGCTGCTGCTCGACGAGATCGGCGAGATGCCGGCGCAGACGCAAGCGAAGCTCCTGAGGGTGCTGGAAGACAACAAGGTGCGCCGATTGGGGAGCAAGGTCGAAACACCCGTGGACGTGCGCGTGGTAGCGGCAACGAACAAGAATCCGGAAAAAGCCGTCGCCGAAGGTCATCTGCGGCAGGACCTGTATTTTCGGCTGAACGTGTTTCACATTCACCTGCCGCCGCTGCGCGATCATAAGGAAGATTTGCCGCTGTTGATCGAGCACCTGCTCGTCGAAATTTCCGAAAAGCACGGGAAGCGGGTGACCGGTGTAGGCTCGGACGTGCTTGACCTGTTCCGTTCTTATCCCTGGCCCGGAAACGTGAGGGAATTGCGCAACGTGCTGGAGCGCGCGGCGATCGCGTGCGATCGGAGCACCATCGGCCGACAGCACCTGCCGTCGGATTTCGGGCACGCGCCGGCGGTGGCGGCCGCGGGCCTGAATGGGCTGCGATTTCCGATCGGGACGACGGTCGATGAGGTCGAGCGCGAGTTGATTTTTCAAACTCTCGCGGGAACAAATCAGAACAAGACGCGTGCGGCGGAGCTGCTGGGGATCAGCTTGAAGACGCTGCACAACAAGCTGAAGGAATACGAGGCGGGGCGGAAGAATGCGTCTCAGCCTGAAGACTAAATTCACGCTGGCGACTTCGGCGCTGGTGCTTGCCGTGGTCACGCTCGCATCGGGACTCTATCTCGCGCGGCTGCTTCGCCAGACGCTGCGCCAATCAAATGATACGGCGTATTTCGTCGCCCAGCAGGTGGTGGAGGCGTGCAACGAGGCGCTGAAGCAGGCCGCCGAGCGCGGCGATGCGCCCGCGTCCACGTCCCCGGGTGATGTGCGGGCGTACGTGCGGGAGGCCTTCGACGACAGCACCACGGTGAATTCGCTGATCGAGTCGGACGTTGGAATTTCGCCGACCATTTACGGCATCAGCATCAGCGACCTGGACGGCATCGTGCTGGTATCGAGCGACGCTTCGGATCGGGACAAAAAAGTGGCCATGCGCCTGCCATTGCGCGCGCTGGTACACGCGGGCTTGATCGAGCAACTGCGCGAGCTATTCGGCGCGCCGCAAACCTACGAATACACGCTTCCCTTCCAACTCGGGCCCACGCCTTTCGGTACGATCCGCGTGGGGCTTTCGTCCGCGCTGATTCGCGCGCAGATTTCGCCGGAATTGATTTCCGCCGGGTACGTGGCGCTGGGCTTTGTTTTGTGCTCGACCTTCCTGGCGTTCGTGGTGAGCACGGCGATGCTGGCGCCGGTGACGCGGATTTCGGCGCAGCTGGACCGCATCTCCGCCGGGCATTTCGATTCCGAGCCGGTAGTGGAGCGCGGCGACGAATTGGGCGCGGTGAGCACGAAGATTTCCGGCATCGGCAAGCAACTGCGCGACGTGCGCGAAATTTTCAGCACTTTGCGCGAGAATCTCGATCAGGTGATGAGCGGCCTCGAGGACGGTTTGCTGCTCTTCAATGCGGAGGGGCGCGCGGTGCTGGTGAGCCCGGCGGCCGCGAAATTCGTGGGGGGACGCGCGGAGGAGCTGCGCGGGCTGCTGGCGTCCGAGATTTTTCCGGAGGGACATCCGCTGCGCGCGGCGCTCACGTTTGACGGCGATCAGATCGCGCATTCCGAAGTAAAGGAAGTAACCTTCGAGGGGCACGCAGGGCCGCAGCGGGTGGGCGTGGGAGTGCAGGTAATTCGCGAGCGCGGCACGCGGATGGGCACGCTCGTGACACTGCGGGACGTGGAGTCGCTCGAGCGCATCGGCAGCCAACTGCAAGTATCGGAACGGTTGGCGGCGCTCGGGCGCGTAACCGCGGGAGTGGCGCACGAGGTGAAGAATCCGCTCAATTCGATGCGCCTGTGGCTGGAAGTGCTGAAGGCAAATATGCCTATCAACCCGGAACCGCAACAAGCGGTGAAGATGCTGGACAGCGAAATCGACCGGCTCGATCGCGCGGTGAAGACCTTCTTGAATTTCACGCGCCCGGTCGAGTTGAATCTGGAAGAGACCGATCTGCGCGGCTTGCTCGAAGAGGTGCTGGACGCGGCGCGGCCGTCGATTGCGAAGGCTGGGTTGACGCTTCGCGCCGATCTTCCGGCGGAATTTCCGGCGGCGATGCTGGACCGCCAGCTGATCCATCAATCGATTTCGAATCTGGTGCTGAACGCGTGCCATTTCACGCCACCGGGCGGCCGCGTGACGGTGGCGCTGCGGCGCGCCGGCGATCACGCGTCGATCGAGGTGGCGGATACGGGGAAAGGAATTTCTCCCGAGGATCACAAGAAAATATTCCAACTATTCTTCACAACCAGGCCGGGCGGAACCGGCATCGGATTAGCAAACACGTTTCGATTCGTGCAACTGCACAATGGACAGATTGACTTTGAATCGGAGCCAGGGCGCGGCACAACCTTCCGGATTCTGCTGCCGCTGGCGCGAGTGACGGAATCGCCGGCGGAGCCGGTCCGCGATTACAGCCAGCCCCTGGCCACGGAACAGCGGTGATGCCCAGCCAATCCCTTAGCGTTCCAATCTCGATGATCGTGCTCGCGTGCGCCGCGGCACTCGGCGCAATGGGTTGCGATCGCAATCGCGCGCAGGCCACCGTTCCAGTGGCGACAGCGCCGGTGGCACCGTCACCGGAGATGGACCGCCCGATGACGACCGCTCCGGATACCGACGCCACGCCGCCGGCGGAAACGGAACCGACACCGCCGGCAATCACGGCGTCGGACGAACCGCCCGCGCCTCCGATGCTCGCGCCGGCGACACCTCCCGCGCCTCGACGGCGGTCTGAAGAGCATCCGGCACAGGCCGACGAGACGCCGGCGGAACATCCGGCGCCGCAAATTTCGCCGCAGATTTCTCCGACGGATCAATCGGCGTACGCGAAGAGAACGGCGGACGACATCGCCGCGGCCGAATACAACTTGCAGCAGGCGCACGGCAAACACCTGAGCCCGGCGCAACAGGATTTGGCGGACAAGATCAGCAGTTTCGTGGCGCAATCGCGCGACGCCAGCAAGGGCGGCGATTGGGACCGCGCGCAAAATCTGGCGCAAAAGGCGCATCTGCTCTCGAACGAGCTGCTGAATTCCCTGTGACATTCCGAATCACCGAATTCGATTTCCACAATCGAACCTATTGGCTCGGGCGGGCCAATTGTGGTAATGCTTACGGGTATGTGATCACTGCAACAGGAGGGTACGAATGCCGATGGAAGATATACGGCAGTCCCTGTTTGCAACCGATTCTGAATTCCGCCGCCTCGCCGAAGAGCACTCCCGCTGCGAATCCCAGCTCGAGCAAATCGTCAAATCCGCGTATCTGAACGCCGAGGATTTGCAGCGCGAAGCGATGCTCAAAAAAGTGAAGCTTCGGCTGAAGGACCGGATGGAATCGATCGTGGCCCGTTACCGCGAGATGGCGAGCCAGTAGGCCGCTCGATTGAGCAATTCTGTCGTACAATGCAAGTGTACGCTGACGGTGTACACACCCGAACGGATCGGACACGGCGTTCGGAATCCGCGATAGGGCCGACTCGCGCGGTACATCACCACAAGGAAATCTTCACTCTCAAATGATCAAAGACGCGTACAGGTTTGCGATTCCGCCGCTGGTCATCGCGGTTGCGTGCTGGCTGACGTCGTGGAGATGGCAGCCATGGTTCTGGCCAGGGTTGGTGTTTTTCTTGCTCGGGCTGTTCGTGTTCTATTTCTTCCGTGATCCCGAGCGGCCGATTCCATCGGATCCCGCGGTAATCGTCTCGCCCGCGGACGGACGCGTGGTCGAAATCGCGGACGAAATGATGGACGGGCAGTCCGGACATCGCGTGAGCATATTTCTCGCTGTGTGGAACGTCCACGTGCAACGCGCGCCGGTGGCGGGATGCATCGCGCGAGTAGAGTACCGGCCGGGGAAATTCTTGGGAGCGTTTCGTTCGGAAGCATCGCGCGTGAACGAGCAGAACGTAATCTATATGGATACGGCACACGGGCGGGTGGTCTTCAAACAAATCGCCGGGGCCATCGCCCGGCGCGTGTTATTCTGGAAACAACAAGGGAGCAACGTCGCTCTCGGCGAACGAGTGGGAATGATTCGCTTCGGCTCGCGGGTGGACATTTGGCTTCCGATGGACGCGGCGATCAGCGTCAGGCGCGGGCAGATGGTGAAGGGCGGCGAGAGCGTACTCGGAAAATGGAATTCGATTTCATAGATCCGATCGGGCACGACGAAGAGCGGCGGCCGTTTCGCAAACACCGGCTGCGCCGTGGCGTATACGTCCTGCCGAGCGTCCTAACGGTCGCGAATCTGTTGTGCGGCTACTACGCGATCCTCGCGACTCTGGACGGCCAGGTGGACAATGCCGCGCGCGCCATCGGATTCGCCATCATTTTTGACTCGCTCGACGGCCGCGTGGCCCGCGCGATGGGCACCAATAGCGAATTCGGCAAGCAGTTCGATTCTCTGGCGGATGTGATCAGCTTCGGGATCGCTCCAGCTTTCCTGGCGTATGCCTGGGGCGTGCACGCCGCCGCAACCGCGCCTGGCGTGGCCGGAACGGGCCATTTGATTCAAATGGGCTGGCTGATCGGTTTCTTTTACCTCTGTTGCTGTGCCTGGCGCTTGGCCCGCTTCAACATTCAGGGAATGGCTCCCGGCAGCAACCGCTTCTTCGTCGGCATGCCCACGCCGGCGGCCGCCGGCATGATCGCCGCCGTGGTCCATTTCGTCCAAAATCCGATCGAGAACCCGAGTTTGTCGGTTCTGTGGCTTGTGCTGGTCGCCGTGCTCGGGATCCTGATGTTAAGCACCATACGGCATTACAGTTTTAAGGACATTCAGTGGACGAAGCGCCGGCCTTCGCTTTTCGTGGTGGCAATGGCGATGCTCATCGGCGCGATCTGGTTCTTTTCGCAGTACACTCTTCTGGTGATTGCCGGCGCATACACCGCGCACGGGCTGGTGCTGCAGTTTGTGCGCGTTGTGCGCCATCGCACAGCCTCCCGTCACGCGTAATCACGGTGAAAATTGGCTGTGAAATCCGCGAATTCCCATCGCGTAGCCATCGTCGGAGCTTCCTCGCTGCTTGGCAAGGAACTGAAGCAGGTCCTGGACGACCGCCACTTCCCCGCGCTTGATATCCAACTGCTCGACGCCAGCGTCATGGCGGGAACGCTGACCGAAGCCGGCGGCGAGCCGACTTTCATTCGCGAAATTGAGGAAGATAGTTTCGAAGGCGCGGCCTTCGTCTTTTTCGCGGGCAGCCCGACGGATACAGAACACAATTGGCGTGCCGCGCAGCGAGCGGGAGCAACGGTGATCGATCTTACGGGTTGCCGCGCGTTGCCCTCGCCTTACGCCGCGATTCCCGCGCTTTCGGCGGCTCTGCCGCCTCCAGGAAACTCAGGCGCCGGGGCGGCAGCCAACCCGATGTTCTCGTCCCCGTCCGCTCCCGTGATCATTGCATGCACTCTGGCGGCGGGATTGGCGAAATTTCAGCCGCAGCGAACGATAGCGCTGCTGTTTCCGCCCGTTTCCGAGCGCGATCAAGCCGGAGTGGACGAACTCGAGAGCCAAACGGCGAACCTTCTCTCCTTTCGCGAAATCGGGCAGCAGGTGTTCGATGCGCAGGTCGCGTTTAATCTGCTGGCCGATTACGGATCGGCGAGCAAGCCGCCGCTTGCGGAGATGCGCGCCTCGATCGCTCGCGACGTCGTAGCTTATCTGTCGGGACGAATTCCGCCGCCCGCCATTCAATTGCTGCAAGCGCCGGTGTTTTACGGGTATGCTTTTGCCGCCTACGCGGACTTCGGGACGAGCACCGCCGATCGCTCGCCGGATGTAATCGCGGCTTCGTTCGCGCAGCTGGGTGCGAAAATTGCCGCGGCGGACGATCCGGCTCCGAATAACGTTAGCGTAGCGGGAGAGAGCGAAATCCACGTGGGCCGCCTTTCGAGCGATCCGAACGTCGCAGGCGGTCTTTGGATTTGGGGCGTCGCGGACCATTTGAGGCTCGCGGCCACGAACGCAGTGCGCATCGCGGAGGAATTGATTGCCAAGCCGCAATAATCGGAGATCTTGCCGGCGCGACGAACGCACCCGATTGCGCCGCGGCGGATCCCTCGTAATCTCTGCCGGCACATTGCTAGTCGCCGCCCTCGCTTTCGCTGGATGCGGGTATCACGTTGCAGGAAGCGGCTCTGCCCTTCCGCATCAATGGACGACGCTCGCCGTGCCAACCTTCAAAAACGACACGGTGCAGTACCGCATCGAGCAGCGCTTCACCGAAGCGGTGATTCGCGAGTTCATCACGCGGACCAAGTACCGCATCGTGTCCGATCCCGCCTCGGCGGACGCGGTTTTGCGCGGAGAAATTCTCTCGATTGACACTTCGCCGGTGCTCTTCGACGCCACCACCGGCCAGGTAACCACGATGCTCGTGACCGTGCACGCCAAAATCGCACTCAGCGGCGCGGATGCCGCAAAACCCGTGTACGCGAACAACGATATGGTGTTTCGCAGTGAGTATCAGATTCCCTCCAATGTGAATACCTTCTTTCAGCAGGAAGATCCGGCGCTCGAGCGCATGGCGCGGGATTTCGCGTCCAATCTGGTCGCCAACATTCTGGAGGGCTTCTGATGCGACCCGCCTCTTCCGAAAAGCTGCTTCATTCGCTGCGCGCGGGAAAACCGCCGGACGCTGTGGTGCTGCTCGGCAGCGATAGTTATCTGCGCGAGCTCTGCGAAAAACGAATTATCGACGCTTGCGTTCCCGAAAGCATGCGAGATTGGGCCGTCACGCGAATTTCCGCGCGCGAAGCCGGCTGGGATGAGATTCTGCGCCGCGCGGCTACCGTGCCAATGCTGGCGGAGCGGCAAGTGATCCTGGTCGATGAAGCGGAATCGGCCGAGAAGCTCGGTGAAGAATCGCGCGACGAAATTCTCAAATCGCTGGCGGAATACTTTGCCGAACCCGCGCCTTTCACGCTGCTGCTTATCGAAGCAGACGCGCTCGATCGCCGGCTGAAATTCTTTAAGCTCCTCAGCGAGAAAGCGCTCATCGTGGAACTATCGATCGACGAAGGGTCAGCGCCCGAGTGGACGGCACAGACGGCGCGCGACATGGGCGTGGAGATCGATCGCGAGGCCGCAGCGCTTCTCGCCGAAATTCTGAATGGCGAACCCGGGCGGATACACATCGAACTCGAGAAGCTCGCGGCGTACGCCCACCCGCCGCGCGGCAGCGGCCGGATCACACAGCGCGATGTCGAGATTCTCGTCGTGACCGCGCGGCGTAACACCGTGTGGCAGCTGGCCGACATGCTGGTCAGCCGGAATCGAGAAGGCGCGCTCGAGTTTCTGGATAACTTGCTCCGCGAAGGCGAAGAACCCGCTGGAATCGTCGGCGTGCTCGCATGGACCTACCGCAAGCTGATCGAGGCCCGCGAATTTCCGCCGCACACGAACGGCTCTCAGGCCGCACGGCAGCTGCAAATGAGGCCGGAAGCGGCGGAGGCGGCGGTCCGCCAGGCGCATCGCGTCTCGAAAGCTGAATTATTGGCGGGAATCGAAGCGCTCGCCGAAGCCGATAGCGAGCTGAAATCGAGGAATCCCAATCCGCGCGCGACGATGGAATTCCTGATCGCGCGGCTTACTTCCGCGCCAGCCGCCAAAGCGTCCTTTGCCCGCTAACGCGAATTCGCACGGTGCATCCCTAAAAGAAAAGCGCCCCGGATGTCGGGGCGCTTCCGAAAAACATCGAAGCTCGTGAACGCTTACTTTTTGGCGGCGAGCGCGTTCAGCGCCAGCGATACGCGCGACTTGTAGCGGTTCGCCGTGTTGCGATGCAGCGTGCCCTTCTGGATAGCTTTATCGATCGCGGAAAACGTGGCGGAAACGAGCTTCGCGGCCGCCGCCGCGTCGCCGCTCGCGATTGCAGCACGCATCTGCCGCAGCGCGGTGCGCACGCGCGTGCGATTCATGCGATTGATCGCGGTGCGCCGCTCCGTTTGGCGGATATTCTTCAGCACCGACTTCGACTTCTTCTTATGCTTTACCGGCGTGCCCTGTGGCATTCAGTTCTCCTAATCCGTATGTAATGGAACAAACAGAATAGCGGAGCGTTTCGCGGCTGTCAATTTGAGGTGCTTGAGTCTTCCCGCGCTCCGGCGGCTGGCTATTCGAGCTGCCTGAGGCGGTCGCGAAGTTTCTTAAGCTCCAACTGGCGTTCCTCGAGCGTGGCGCGCAGCCCATCGACTATCTTCTCTGGAGCTTTGCTGACGAAGTTCTGATCGGCAAGCCGGTTTTGCTTCGCTTCCACGTCCTTCGCCAGCCGCTCCATTTCTTTCTTCAGCCGCGCGGTCTCCGCCTGTTTGTCAACGGCTTCGCCGTAAGCAATGCTGAGATCGAAAGCGGCGGTTGAGCGTACGATGCCGCTTGCCGCTGCGGCGTTACCGGCGTCGATGTGCCCCGCCATGATGCGCAGCTCGGAAAGCGAAGCGAGCCGGAGAATCGGGTCCAGATTTTCCTGCACCAGAGTACGGCGCATCGGACCGGTGGCGAAGAATTCCGCGGCCACTTTCTTCTTCGGATCGACTTTCATTTCGGCGCGGATATTGCGTGCGGCCACCACGATCTCCTGCAGGATGGCCATTTCGACATCCGAAGCGGCGTCCATCCAATGAGGCTGCGGCTCCGGATATCGGTCGAGCGCGATGGAGCGGGCGCCTTCACGCTGCGGCAGCCGATGCCAAAGCTCTTCCGTCAAGAAGGGCATCACCGGATGAAGCAACCGCAGCGCGGCATTCAGCGCCGCAAAAATGTTCCGCCACGCCGCCACGGCGACCGCGCGATCGGCAGACGTCAACTGCGGCTTGACCCATTCGATATACCAATCGCAAAAATCACCCCAGAAAAACTGATAAATCGACTGGCATGCTTCATGGAATCGGAAGCTATCAAGCGCAGCGCTCGCTTGCACGCTGACCGCGGCCAGACGGGAAAAAATCCAGCGATGGGCGAGCGCTCCTTCGCCGGGAACCGGATACGGCGCTTTGGCGCGGATCTCCGGGGCAGCTAAATTCGCGAGCGTGAATATCCGTCCTCCCTCGGGCAGCGCCGCGGCAGGTTCCGAGGAAAGCCCGGTGGATTCGGCCTTCTCGAGATTCACGAACAGGAATCGGGCCGCATTCCAGATCTTGTTGGCGAACGCGCGCGCGCCCAGAACCCGGTCCTCGCTCAGGACGATGTCAGTGCCCGGCGCGGCCATGCTAGCGAGCATGTAGCGAAGGGCGTCGGTGCCGTACTGCCGCGTCATCTGCAGCGGATCGACGCCGGTGCCTTTCGTCTTCGACATCTTGGCACCCTCGGCGGTGCGAACCAGAGAGTGCAAATACAGGCGGCGGAACGGAATGCGATCCCTGGCGTCCGCGCCGCCGGTGAGATGCAATCCCATCATGATCATGCGGGCGTCCCAGAAAAAAAGGATGTCGTACCCGCTGACGAGCAGGCTGGTGGGATAGAACGCGCGCAGGTCGGGCGTATCGTCGGGCCAGCCGAGCGTGGAAAAAGGCCACAGAGATGAACTGAACCACGTGTCCAGCACGTCCGGATCCTGCGTAAGTTCGCTCGCGCCGCATTTCGGGCACTTCACCGGCACGCCGGCGGCGCGCGCATGGCCATCCACGATTTCGACGCCGGAGTGGGTCGCGGGAACCATTTCGCCGCACTCGCAATGCCAGATGGGAATGCGATGGCCCCACCAAAGCTGCCGGGAGATGCACCAGTCGCGGATGTTGTCGAACCATTGCAACAGGATCGTTCGCTGATTATCGGGAACGACTTCGATCAGCCCATCGAGCACGGCTTTCTTGGCCGGCTCGGCCAGCGGCTTCATTTTCAAAAACCATTGCGTGGAAATGCGCGGCTCGACAATCGACTTGCAGCGATCGCAGACGCCCACCGCATGGCTGTGCTCTTTCACGCCTTCGAGCAGCCCGAGTTCCTTCAGGTCGGCAATGATGCGCGCGCGGGCGGCGAATCGCTCCACCCCGGCGTATTTCCCGGCGTTCTGATTCATGTGCCCGTCGGGCGTCATCACGTCGATTTCCGGCAGGTTGTGGCGCTTGCCCACTTCGAAATCGTTGGGATCGTGAGCCGGGGTGATTTTCACCGCGCCAGTGCCGAATTCGCGGTCCACGTACGCATCCGCGATCACCGGGATTTCGCGGCGCGTTAGCGGCAGGACGACGCGCCCGCCGACCAGGCGCTTGTAACGCTCATCATCGGGATGCACGGCAACAGCCGTGTCGCCCAGCATCGTTTCTGGGCGCGTGGTGGCGACGACGATATATTCGCTCGATCCAGCAATCGGATACCGGATGCTCCAAATTTCACCGGTACGCTCGTGATGCACCACTTCCAGATCGCTGATGGCCGTCTGGCAGCGCGGGCACCAGTTCACCATGTAGCGGCCGCGGTAAATCAATCCCTCGCGATACAAGCGGAGAAACGCTTCCAGCACGGCGCGATAGAGCTTCGGCTCCAGCGTGAAATGCTCGCGGGTCCAGTCGCAGGAAGCTCCGAGGCGGATCATCTGGCCTTTGATCGCGCCGCCGCTTTCGGCTTTCCATTTCCACGCGCGCCGCTCGAACTCTTCGCGTCCCAGATCCTGGCGGCGCAGCTTTTCCTGGGCGAGCTGGCGTTCTACCACGTATTGCGTGGCGATGCCGGCATGGTCCATTCCCGGAAGCCACAGCGTGCGATTGCCGCGCATGCGATGCCAGCGAACCAGCATGTCGATCTGCGTGTGTTCGAGCAGATGGCCGATGTGGATCGAGCCGGTCACGTTCGGCGGCGGCAGAGCGATGGAAAAAGCGGGACCATCGCCTGAATTCTCGGCTCGGAACAGCTTTTCTTCGAACCAAGTCTTGGCCCAGCGCTCTTCGATCTCTTGCGGTTCGTACGCTTTGGGAATTTCCCCGGGCATGGCGTCCTATGGATTTGAAGTTGCGCGGAAGCTAAACGATCAATATACGGGCAGGTCGCGCCGGGCGTCAATTGGCGCCATCAGCGGCGGAATCATCGCATTGGTAGCTGTGGAATGCGCGGATCGCGGCGCCGGCTTGACGATCTATGGCAGATTCTTCAAAAACTTTCCTGACGGGCGATTCGTCTATGTGGACGGTTCCGCGAGCGCCTAATCAGGAATCAAATTGATCGCCGATCCAACTCCGCCGGGCTTACTCCTCGCGCATCCAAACCACTTTGCAGGATACCAGCGCTTTCCCGCGCGGGCCCTGTCCGCCAATGGGCTGCGGTTTGGTGACGATCGTCAGCGTGTCACCGTCGAGTTGAAACTTCCGGCGCTGCTCCGTACCGGTCCACAGCTCGTACCAGGCGACGTCGACCGTCGTGACCAGATACTCCCCCTCGACGCGGAATTTTCCGGTGTAGGCCAGCAACGACTTCCAAAGGTCGGAAAGATCGGAGTCGCTCGTCGGAATCTTCTTGCGATCGCCATCGCCGCCGATGCTGACCGTCATCATCCGTTGCCACGGAGTCAGAATCAGATATCCCTTGGGATTTTTGGTGCTGTAGGCCTCGGTCTTCCCCTGGTGGGTAACGGTGGCCTGCGAAGATACCAGCTTCCACACGCCGATAAGCGACTTCGCGTCGACAATTTCCTTTGCGGCCTCGTGCGCCGCCTCCGGTCCACTCTCTAGCACGCATTCTTCGACGGACATGGCTTTCTCCTCAGTAGTCGCAATTCCCTGGATTTGGGGGCCGGTGGAGCGGACGACAGTTACGAGCCAGGTTGCAGCGGTTGCGTAGCTTTACGGCGGCCGCCGCGCGAGAGCCGGAGCCGCCGAGAATCGCTGCATCCGCAAATCTCGATGTGATGAGGATCACAAAAACAAGCGCGGCTGTCCCTAGTACGTCCGTTTCATTCTGAAACGTACTGATGTACTTCGACACCTAGCAGGAACGCCGCGTGGAGCTGGAACACACTGCGCCAATCGCGCGTTTTTCGGCCAGCATGCGCCGGCGGCCAGGAGTTACGACTTTTTGCTGGTTTCGTTCTGCAGGATGTTCTCAACGATCGGCTTGAGCAAGCCCTGCGAAAGTAGTTCTTGCAGCTGTGGCTGGAGCTTTTCGAGAACTTTCTGCACCACCGTATCCACCGTCTGCGGATCGGCTGGTCGCAGCTCTTCGTGCGACGCGCCGGATTTAAGCTCCGCTAGAAATGAAGGCGGGGGCGTGAGGAATGGAATGTGTGCGAGCGCCTCGCGATTCGGCGGGGGCATGGTCGGAATACGCTCATCAAAATTTTCGCCTGATGATTCCGATTTCTCCGATGCAGGGTCGAGCGAGAATTCGGCGGCTGCCTCCGGAATATCTGGCGCGGGCGCGAAGATCGAATGCGCGGGCGGGGTTTGCTCGCCGGGTACTCCGTATTTCACCGGTTCCGCGGATTCTTCGTCCACGAGCAGCGGCTCGGGAGTGACGTGCACAGCCGGGGGTTCAACGAGCGCCGGATCCTTGAACGCCAGCGGGGGCTCAGAATTTCTGGCATCGAGCTCGATCTCGCGTCCGGTAGCGGGGGAATCTGTGCCGAACACGCTTCGGTCTGCTTGGCTCGGGGCAGCATCTGTTTCGATTTCGGGCTCGTCTGCAAAGAACGATTGCTCGTTGTCCTGCCCGGTTTCGGATCCGCCATCCTCCAGCAGGATCGGCGATTCCGAATAGGAAGGCGCAGAAGATTCTTCCTCTGCCGCGTATGAAGCCGTGTCGCCGCCCGCAAACGAAGTTTCCGCTGGCGCCGAATGCTCGCTCGTTTCCGATTGCGGCACCGGCGCAGCCGATTGTTCCGCGGTCGGTGAAGGGAGCGATTGAAGCCAGGCGCCGCCCGGATTTTCGGCTTGCGCCGCTGCAACCGCATCGAGCCAGTGGCCTCCAGCAGCCGTTGAATTCGGCTCCGGCGGCGCGCTGATGTGGATCTCAGGCGCACTTTCGGCGGCAATTGATTGTCGCTCAATGTTCGGCTCGGAATCCTCGACCTGACGCAGCGAAAATGCCGGCGAGCCGCTGGCTGGTTCGTCCCTCGTCGCGGCTGGCGCTTCCTCGACTGGTTCCGGCGCGCTAACGTGCCGCGGCGGATAATCTTTTTCCGATGGGAAACTGATCGGCTCCAAATCGTCTATCGACGCGATAGCGGCCTTATTTGCGACGTCCGCCGGGATTTCGAAATCCATTGCCGATCGCCGCCAGTCGCTGGCCGTCGATCCCGCGTCAATGTCTTCCTCTTCGGCACTGGGATCACGCGGAACGAAAGGACCGGCGTGCTCGGCATTGGCCGTCTGATCGGATTCCACCGAGCGCTGGCCTTTACCCATTCCATAAACCAGTGCGGCTTCTTCGGGAGAGGGATCCGGAAATTCGGGAAGCGGCTTTGGCTCGGGCCGGGACGACAGATCAATCTTCGGCAGTTCCGGTTCCGGCGGCATCTTCGCTTCTTTTGCCTTCGCCATCTCCGCGACCACGCGAGGATTCCTCTCGAGCGCCGAAGTGACCATCGCAATCAGAGGATCGGGGGGAACGAACGGCTTTTTCAGCACGCCGTCCGCGCCCACGCGCCGCGCCTCTTTCTCATCCAGTGGATCGAACGCGCCGACCAGCAGAATCACCGGGACATGCGCGAAGCGCTCGTTTTTCTTCACGAATTCGCAGACTTCGTACCCGTTGCGGACGGGCATGAAAATATCGGCCAGCACCAGGTCGGGATCGACATCGGGGATGCGCCGGACGGCGGCTTCGCCGTTTCCAACCGAGACTACGTTGATCCCGCGCTCTTCCAGCGCGAGCGAAACCATCTTCTGGATATTGGTGTTGTCGTCTGCAACCAAAATCTTCGGCACGGCTGTCCCCTGGCGTTGCTGGTCCCCCGCGGGCGCACCTGCCCGCGTGCAACATCTATTGCAACACTGCCCTGCGAGAGCGTCAACGAAGTCAACGCAGCAGAGTGCTACAGTGGTCAGTAGGGGTTAACTGCTAGGCTACCAAGGCACTACCTTGTGAAGGCCGCGCTTCTTCTTGCTGGTGGATTCGGATTTCGAATCGTTCTTCGAGGCTTTGGGCTGAGCGGATGCGTTGTTTGCCGTGGCAGCGGGTGATGCCGATTCCGGCTGCTGGTTCGAATTTGCAGCCCCTGCGGCAACGGAGGTCGGCGGTTGCGAACCCGAGGACGTTGGCGAGGCGGCCGGCGGATCGGCAGAACTCGTAGTTCCTGTAGCCGCCGCGGAGTTTGATACCGCACCCGCCCCTGGATCGGCACCCACGCCGGATAATTCGCTGGGGCCTGCGGGTGCAGCGGCCGCGGGTGATGCCGAGGGCTCGCCCGCGGCAGCCGGCGCGCGCTGGCTGTTCGCATCCGGGCCGCCCGTCGAAACGATTTGTGCTCCGACTCCCGTCGTCGGCGCGTCCCCCGCCTGCGATTGCGGCTCAGCCGCGATAGGAATCGCCTCCCCGGCGCCGCCGTCACTGTCTGTCGCCGTCACCGGAACCGCCGCCACGTTAAATACGGGTCCCTGAGCGCCGCGTTTCAGAACGTCCGTGGCGGAAATGGCGTCATCCGGCGGATTCAGGTTCGGCTCGCCGGCCCGCGCGGCGTCGATCGTATTCGGCCGGGAGAACAACATGTCCTTGGGCCACTGCATCACGAACAATTCGTGATGCTTCTTCTCGAACAGCTGATCCTGCTTCATGCGCGCCAGCGCGTGTGGGTCCGCGGACGGAATCGCCAATCCCATTGACTTCAGCTCCGTCCTGGCCTCAGCCGCGTGAGACGACAACGGGTAATCCTTCAGGACTCGGTCGTAGCATCGCGCCGCAAAATCCCCAAACCGATTCTTGTCGTCTTCGTTCTTCGAATATTTCTTAAACTTCATGTAGATATCGCCGAGCATCCAGAGCGCATCGTCGGAATTGCTGTACAGCGGATACCGCTCGGAAATTTCCATCAATCGTGCCGCGGCGGCAGGATAATCCGGCTTGAGGTAATAGAAGCGGCCGATCTTGTACTCGCCATCGGCGATCACTTCCTGCACGTTGCGCAGGTTCTGCGCCGCTTTGGAGATGAGCGGACTATTGGGGTATTTGAGGATGAAACTCTGAAATTCGTTTTCGGCCGATTCCGCTTCGGTCGGATCGCGATCGGACTTGAGCATCATGTGGTAGTGGCACATGGCCACCTGCATCTGCGCGTATTGCGCTTCGTCGAGGAACGGGAAGAAGACGATGAAGCTCTTGTACGCGTCGATCGCCTGCGTCAGGTCCGACACTCCGCCTTCCTTATAGAACGAGTCCGCGATGGCCAGTTTGGCTTTGGCGAGATATTCGCTGTCGGGGTATGTGTTGATCAGCGTCTGAAGCTCGAGCCGTGCTTCGGTGTATTTGGAATGCTTCATCGAAACCAGCGCGCGGTCGTACAGGATTTTGTCCGGCTCCGCGGCTGCTTCGATATCGGTTTTGGCGGTCTTTTTCTGCTGCTTTTTCGGCCTTTCCTTGATGACTTTGATTTTCTGCTTGCCGTAAGCCGATACGCCCATGGAGCCGGCCAGCGCCGCGAATAGCAGCGCCACCAGGCAATGCCGGGTTGTCATCATTTTTCGCATAGGCTATACGCGCTGGCTCAAAGCTTTGCTCGCGGCGCGTTTCAATTCGCGAGTCGCCGCACCGGCATCGGGCATATGGAAGACGGAAGTACCGGCGACGAACGTATTCGCGCCCGCTTGAGCCAGCTGCGCGATATTGTCGAGATCGACCCCGCCATCGACCGCGATGCGATAGTCCGCATTATAGCGTGCTCGCCACTCCGCAAGCTGCCGAATTTTGCTGAAGGCGATGGGGATAAATTTCTGTCCGCCGAAGCCCGGATTCACGGACATCACCAGCACCGTATCCACTTTATCGAGAACGTCGCTAAGCGTCACCACGGGAGTCGAAGGATTGATCACGGCGCCTGCTTGCGCACCCGCTTCGCGAATCATCGATAGGGCGCGATCCAGATGCGGAGTGGCTTCCTGATGGACCAGCACGCGATCGGCGCCGGCACGCACGAACTCCTGAACATAGCGTTCGGGCCGGTCGATCATGAGATGCACGTCCAGGGGCAGGCGGGTTGCTTTGCGCAATGACGCGACCACCGGTATGCCGATGGTGATATTGGGGACGAATTGCCCATCCATCACATCGACGTGGATCACGCTCGCGCCGCCCTGCTCCACCGCCCGGATTTCTTCGCCCAGCCGGCTGAAATCGGCGGAGAGAATGGAAGGCGCGATCTCGATGGGGTCAAACGTCATGTCAGTTTCGCGGATTCTAGCATAGCGAACGCGATGCCGCAGTTTTGTCCCGGCCGCAAGCTACTCCGCCACCTGCAGCTCGATGGGCGTGTTGGAGTCCACGCGGCGCCCGCGCGCGGGCATCTGATCGAGTACCATACTATGCGCCGCGCCGGGAGACGCGGCCGGAACCACTTTCGCGACCTTCAATCCCGCAGCCGATAATTTCGCGGCCGCTTCTGGATACGGCATTCCGACGAGCGACGGCATCACGTAAGCTGCCGGGCGCGGCCCGAGCGTAACGAGTACGTTCACGTGCGGATTCACCGCGCCGGCCGAGCCCGCCGCCGGATCCTGCCGCAGGATCGTATCCGCATCCGTATCCGGCAAGTACAAGCTGGTCACTTCGCCGACCTGCAGGCCGTCCCGGAGCAATTGCACTTGGGCCGAGCGCAGGCTGGCCTGCACCAACTGCGGCACGGTCACTTGCTGCGGGCCCAGGCTCAGCACCACGTGCGCGCTCTGGCCCACTTTCACGCTCATATCCGGCAGCGGGCTCTGGCGTGCGATCGTGTCCACGGGATAGTGGCTGTAGATGCGGTCTTCGATCATCACGCCCACGCCGCGCCCCTGCAGCATTTGGCGCGCTTGATCCACCGGCACGCCGGCTAGATTGGGCATCACTACTTCGCGCCCGCGAATGGCGATGCGCATCGCCGTCAGCGCGCTCAGGAACGCCACCGAGGCCAGGATGAACGCCAGTACCGACATGCGGAACAGCCAGCGGAATCGCTCTCGCAGCGTCATGGTAGCGGGCTTTGCCTGTGGACCGTAGCTAGCTTGCCGAATCGCGGCGGTGGTTGCGACGCGAGCAGCTGGATATTCTACTATACTCCAAAATGGCGCTTGCGATTCTCCCGCCGCGCGCGTACATCTGATGCTCCCATGAAACAACCTGCAAAACCGAAGCGCCTGGCCGACGCCACGCTGGCCATCCACGCGGGAGAGGAGCGCACCGGCCTGGGCGTGCCGGTGGGCGTTTCCATCGCGCGCACGTCGAACTTCACCTTCGAGAGCACGGAGACCATGAAGCTGCTCGCCGAAGGTAAAACCTCGGCTTACATCTACACGCGCGAGGGAAATCCCACGCTCGAAGTCGCCGAAAAGAAAATTGCCGCGCTCGAGCGCGCGGAAGCGGCGATCGTGGCGGCTTCGGGATCGGCGGCGATTTCCGGTGCGCTGCTTTCCGTCCTGCGCGCGGGAGATGAAGTGATCGCCACGCGGCAGATTTATGGCGGCAGCTATCGTCTGCTGCGCGATTTTCTGCCGAAATACGGCATTTCGGTGCGATTCGTCGAAGCGGGCCTGGCCGGCATTGAACGGATGGTGAGCCCGCGCACCAAAGTGCTTTACGTCGAGACGCCCACCAACCCGGCGCTGCGACTGGTGGATTTGCGCAAAGCGGCGGCGTTCGCGAAGGAGTGGGACCTGATCTCCATGGTGGACAACACCTTTGCCAGCCCGGTGCTGCAAAAGCCGCTCGAATATGGATTCGATGTGGTGCTGCACAGCGGCTCGAAGTATTTATCCGGGCATTCGGACGTGATCGCCGGGGCGGCGGCCGGGCGTGCCGCGCTGATCCAGCAGATGCGCCGCACGCTCGTCGGGCTCGGCGGCACGATGGACCCCGAAGCGGCGTTTCTCCTGATTCGCGGCATGAAGACGCTTGAAGTGCGCGTGGAGCGCCAGTGCGAAAACGCCATGAAGGTCGCCAAGTTTCTAGCCGGGCATCCCAAAGTCGCGCGCATGCACTATCCCGGACTGGCGTCGCATCCGGATCACGCGTTGGCGAAACGCCAGATGCGCCGCTTCGGCGCCATGATGGCTTTCGAATTCAAGGGTGACGCGAAGAAGAGCCTGGCCGCGGCGCGACGCTTCTGCGACCGCGTGCGAATTTTTCTTTTGGCGGCGAGCCTTGGCGGGACGGAATCTTTGGTGGTTCTGCCCATCTACACATCGCACGTCAATATGTCCGCGGAAGAGCTTCGCGGCGCCGGCGTGCAGCCGAGCACTGTGCGCATCTCGGTGGGTTTGGAAGACCCGAACGATCTGATCCGGGATCTCCAGCAGGCTCTTGCATAGCCAGCTAGTCTCGCCGGCAGGAATCGATCGCATTCCTTCCGGGTACGATCACCGGCAAACTGATTCCGCCTTGTGCCGGATTGGTTCTCCCTAATTGGGGGCGGCGCGGGACCGGTTTTAGTACTTTTTGGTCAACCCGCTATACATTCGATCCATTGACCTTGGCTTAAGTCCTTCGTAAGATGCCCGCTACCGCAGGCCGATGCCAGCCTGAGGGTCTTTACCGCACGAGCCGGGTGTTTCGGCCGCGAATTTGCATTAACGCAGGGCGACTCGGACTAGAACACGATGAAGCGCAAAGCGGCGGTATGGGTTTTGTCGGCGGCCGGAATTCTGGCCATTGCCGGCTGCAATGAGTCGGCGAAGGTGGTGCGGGTGCAGCCGCCTGGTGTGGCTCCGCTGCCTGCACAGGCGTTCGCGACGGTGGCGCTGCCGTTGCCGTTGAGCCCGTCCTATCAACAGCCCATCTCCGAAGATCCGCGCCCGCCCATCGATACCCTGGTCGCCGAAGTTCAGGCGAACTACGACGCCGGCGTGCAGCAGGAAAATGCCGGAAATAACGAGCAAGCGCAGACGGACTTCGATCACGCCGTAAAATTGATCGTCAAGAGCGGTTTTCAGGCCGACGCCGACCCGCGGCTTTCCAAGCTTTTCGACGAACTCGGCCAGGAAGTCAGTCCCGACGAATTCAATCTCACGCCGGACGCGGCGGACGATCAGAATCAGTCGGAAGCCCAGGCTGCGCCGGAGCAACCGGCGCCCATCGATGAGATCGGCGATCTGTCTCTTCCCGCGGGCGATCCGCGGCTGGCCATGAAAGTGGAATCGGAGCTGATCAGCGTGCGCCATGATCTGCCGCTGACGGTGAACGATTCGGTGCTCAAATATTTGAGCTTTTTCACCACTCCGAAAGGGCGGGCCATCGTTGAGCACGGTGTCGAACGCGGCGGCCGGTACAGCGACATGATTCGCAGAGTTCTGAAGCAGGAGGGCGTGCCTCAGGACCTCATTTATCTCGCCCAGGCTGAAAGCGCTTTCCAGCCGGATGCAGTTTCGAGAGCCGGCGCGCGCGGGATTTGGCAATTCATGCCCTTCGATGGCCAACGTTACGATCTCGATCGCACGTATTGGACGGACGAGCGCAGCGATCCGGAGAAGGCCACCCATGCGGCGGCCCAGTATCTGCGCAACCTGTACGGCGTGTTCGGAGACTGGTATCTGGTGATGGCAGCGTACAACTCGGGCCCGCTCACAGTGGCGCGAGCGATCGAGCGCACCGGCTACGCCGATTACTGGCAGCTGCAAAAAATGCGCGCTCTTCCGGTCGAAACGCAGAATTACGTGCCGATCATCATTGCGCTGGCGCTCGTTTCGAAGGACCCGTCGCTGTATGGCGTGCAGGTCGATCTGGAAAAGCCGCTGGCCGCCGAGCAGGTGAAACTCGATCATCAGATCAGCTTGAATCTGGTGGCGGACGCTTCCGGCGCCGACGTCCAGGATCTGCGCATGCTCAATCCCGAATTGCTGCGCGGGCTCACGCCGAATGAATCGAATTTCGTCCTCAATTTGCCGGCAGGCACGAAGAAAGCTTTCGAGGAAAATATTCAGCAGGTTCCCGAGGACAAGTGGACCAGCTGGCGGCTGCATCCGGCGGCGGATGGCGAAACGCTTCCCGAAATCGCACGGCATTATCGCGTCACGGTGGCGGCCCTCGAATCCGCGAATCACCTGGAGCAGCACGCGGCGGTGCCGGCGGGATTCTTGTTGAATGTTCCGATGTCGCCTCCATCGGTTCGCCTGATCCGCTATCGCGTACAGCGCGGCGACACGCTCGAGCGCATTGCCGAACGATTCGATGTGACGGTCGAGGAGCTGCGGCGCTGGAATCACATCTACGGAAATCACGTTCGCCGCGGCGTGCGTTTGCGCATTTACGCCGGCAGCCTAACGGCCCAGGAAGCGCGCCCGAGGAAAGCCGCGCGCGAAGAAAATCCCTCGCCCCGGTACGTGGCGGCGCGTGGGTCGGAGACTCTCTCGCACCACGTGCGGTCCGGCGAGACGCTCTACTCCATTGCCCGGCAATATCAGACCACGGTGTCCGATCTCCGCGAGTGGAACCCGTTTCTCGCCGCCCGCGGGCTCCAGGCCGGCGATACCCTCAGCATCGAACGCTAGGAAATCGCGGCAAATCATAGAGGCTTCAGCCAGTTAGGTTCGCGCGCTTCAAGTAAACCGAATTTAGCCATGCCGCTTTTCTTGCCACTTTAAGTCTTGCCATTCGCCCCCGCTGCGCCCTTCTTCCTTTCCGCCTTGACAAATTTCCGAGAACCCGATTATATGCAGCCGAGGCCCGAGCGGCTGTTCAACGCTCCCGAAGACGGAGGAGTATATGTTCTACGCCAAAATGAACGACGAAGACGACGAACTGCCCGGCTGGGATGAAGACGAGGAAGGGCAGGAACAGCCGGCCGAAGTCGTGGAAGTCGAAGAAGTGATCGTCGAGGAAGAGCCCAGCGACGAGGAAGAAGCCCCGGCCGCGGAGCCGCGCCGTCCCGCCGCGAAGCCGAAAGCAAAGAAGGCGCGCGCGAAGAAATCCTCCCGAGCAAAGAAACCCGTTGCGAAATCAAAGAAGAAGTCTAAGTCGAAGCCGAAGCCGAAAGCAAAGAAGGCGCGCGCGAAGAAGAGCGGACGTCGCAGAAGGCGATAGCGAGCCGCGGTCGTTTTTTGCCTCAGGAAGTCGACCTCTTTCAATTCCGCCGCTCGCGTGTAGAGCCGCGCGAGCGGCTGTTTCTCTCCCAGCGATTGCCGCTCCACATATGCACCGGGATGGTACATCCGCGGCCACCATCACGTTTTGCGATGAAACACGTTTTGCTTGCGGCAAGCCTCCTCGCATCGTTAGCATACGCGATCGATGCCGTTGGCCCTGGAACAAATCCGAAAGATGCGCGGAGGCGCGCAATCCCACTTGATGCGCTGCGCAGACGGTTATTATGTGGTGAAGTTTCAAAATAATCCGCAGGGTGCGCGCATCCTGGCGAATGAATTGCTCGGAACGCGATTGGCAGCGCGGCTCGGCCTTCCCACGCCGGAAACGGCGGTGATCGAAGTGCGCGACGATCTGATCGACGACACCGACGATCTGGTGATCGAGCTCGGCCGCGGTCGCGCGCGGTGCCACTCCGGGCTGCAATTTGGCTCTCGTTATCCCGGTCCGCCCGCGGAAATGGTGGTGTATGATTTTTTGCCCGATGAACAGCTGCGACAAACGGCCAATCTCTCGGATTTTTGCGGCATGCTTGTGTTCGACAAATGGACCTGCAACACCAACGGCCGCCAGGCGATTTTCTATCGCTCGCCGGGCGAGTCATGTTACTGGGCGGTGATGATCGACCAGGGGTTTTGCTTCAACGCCTGCGAGTGGAATTTTCCGGACGCTCCGCTGCGCGGCATCTATGCGCGGCATCGTGTGTACGAATCGGTTCGCGGAATGGATTCCTTCGAGCCGTGGCTGACGCGGGTGGAAGAGCGCATGGACGATTCCGTGACCGGCGAAATTGCGGGTGACATTCCGCCGGATTGGTACGGCCTCGATATGGACGCGCTCGAGCGCATGCTGGACCAGCTGCAGCGCCGCCGGACGCGAGTCCGCGATCTGATTGTGCAGGCCTGGAAATCTTCGGCCCAGCCATTCCCAAACTGGAAGTGAACCATGCCGGACGAACATCTGCAGATGCTGCGTTACCGAATCTTACGCTATACGCCGAATCTGGCGCGCGATGAGTGGATCAACGTCGCCGTGTTGCTTGAGCAGGTTTCCGGCGGGCCGCCGCATCCGCAAGGTCCGGCCCTCCGCCGCGCCGTGCGCGTGCTGGACGAAGAATCCGAATTCCGCCGCCTGCGCCGCTTGCACCCTTCCGCCGATGAGAGCCTGTTACGCAATCTGGAGCCGGAATTTGAGGCCAATCTGGCGGGAACCGAAGAAGCCGTAAGCAGATATCTTGCGAAATTCGAGGATACCCTTTCGAACGTCCTGCAGTTTAGCTCGCAGCACGCCGTCCTGGCCGAGGATTTCGACGCCGAAATGCAGCGCCTGTACGACGAAAAAGTGGCGGCGCCTCCGGCCGGCCGCAGCGTCATGGAGAATTCCAAGAATTGGATACGCTCCCGCTTAAAGGATATTTTCAAGCGTCGCCATATTTTCGAAAAGATGCTGCACGGCGTTCGGGTCGAGGAATTCACCATGCCGGGCGATCCTTTCCGCATCGACTTCGCCTATCGCTACAACGGCACCCGCGGGTATCTGCACGCCGTGCCGCTGGGGCGCGACCATTCCACGGCCAAGGTGTATGCCTTAACCGCGGAGCGCATCCGCGCCAAGTCGCCGTCCGTCGAATTCACCGCCGTCACCGAAATTCCCCCGTCCCCGGAAAACCGCCGCCACGAATTCGTCCTGCGACTATTCGAGAGCCAGCAGATCACGGTTCTGCCGCTGAACCGCGTCGAGCCGTGGGCTGAATCGCTGAGTCCGCGCCTTCGCTAGAGGGCCGCGACCCGCGGCCAGCCGGCGGCCGCCGCCGCGTAGCTGGCGCGGACCTTGGAATTCCACGGCATCGTCACGTTTTGCTCGAAATCGCGTGATTTGATTCTTTGCTGCGATTTTGATATCTTGCCGTCTACTGCTCCCCCGGAGTTCAATGGTGAAACGTCGTGCGGCGAAGGGTGCGGAAATCTCTCGCTTGGCGCATAAGTCGATGAAAAAAAGCGGTTTAGCTTCCAACTCAAAGAGCAAGGCAATTCCCCCAGATCCCGACGCTCAAGCCAAGCAGCAGCAGCTGAAAACCTACGAAGAGGCGCTGAAGCAGTTCCAGCAGCAGAAATGGCCTCGCGCCAAGGAGCTCTTCGAGCGAGTCTTGGAAGGCCCTGCGCGGGACCTCGCCGACCGCGCCCAAGTGCATCTGCGCATCTGCTCCCAGCGCATTTCGCCGCCGCCCGCGTCGCCGCCCAAGTCCGCCGAGGATCACTACACGCAGGGCGTCGCGCTGATGAATATGGGGCGTTGGGACGAAGCCCGCGAACACCTGGACCGCGCGCGCAAGGCCGCGCCCAAGGCCGATCACATCGTGTATGCCATCGCCGCTCTCGACTGCCTCACCGGCGAGGCCGATTCCGCGATGGAAAATTTGAAACTTGCCATCCAGCTGCGCCCTGAAAACCGCTACCACGCCCGCAACGACGAGGACTTCTCGTTCTTGCAGGAGGACCCTCGCTTCACGGAGCTGCTCTATCCCGAGCGGGAAGGCTCCGCTGGGTAGCTTCGCTTTCGCTCCATGGGATCCGTTCCGAAAAAACGCTCGCTGCCCGTCCGCGTGGTGGCCCTTGGCGGCGGCACCGGCCTATCGGCCGTGCTGCGCGGATTGAAGCAGCACGTCGCCGCGAACGACGAGACCAACTCGCTCGCTCCGATTGCCGATCTCACAGCGGTCGTCACCGTCACCGACGATGGCGGCAGCTCCGGCCGCCTGCGCCGCGAATATCGCGTGCTTCCCCCGGGAGACATCCGCAACTGCCTGGTGGCGCTCTCCCCTTCTCCGAATCTGCTGGGCAATCTCTTTCAATACCGCTTTCCGGCGGGCCGCGGCCTTGCCGGTCACAGCTTTGGGAATCTTTTCGTCACCGCGCTCACCAACATCACCGGCGATTTTCCCAAGGCCGTGCAAGTTTCCGCTCAGGTCCTGGCGATTCGCGGGCAAATTTTCCCGTCCACCGAACAGAACGTCACGCTCGAAGCCGAGCTTGCGGACGGCACCATCGTTCCCGGCGAAACGAAAATTTCCAAGTCGCGAAAGCCCATCGCGCGAATTCGCCTGGTGCCCTCGCGGGTCCGCCCGCTGCCCGAGGTGGTCCGCGCTATTCGCAAGGCCGACCTGATTCTCGTCGGGCCCGGATCGCTCTATACCAGCATTCTGCCGAATCTGCTCGTTCCGGGAATATTGCGCGCCATGATGAACGCGCGGGCTCAGCGCGTTTATATTGCCAATCTCATGACCCAGCCCGGCGAAACGCGTCATTACACCGTGGCCGACCACGTGCGCGCCATTTACGAGCACACCCGCGCGCGCGTTTTCGACGTCGCGGTGATCAACCGCACGCCAGTGAAGCCGCGCCTGCTGCGGCTCTACGCGGCCCAGGGCGCCGAGCCGGTTGATCCGTCGTACGCCGAGATGGAAGAGTTGGGGCTGCGGTGCGTGTCGGGGGCTGTATTGCGAGAAGACGGCAAAGTCCGTCATCATGAGGCGCGCCTGGCGACGCTGCTGATGGATTCGTTTGTGCGCGGCGGGCCGCCGCGGCGCCGTTAATTCCCTGCCGCCACCGAGTTCGGCGCGATGTAACCTTCGCGTGCGTAGACGTCCACTTTCTGCTTCTTGCCCTTTTTGTTGCGCAGCAGCAGGGGATTGCCCTGATCGTCCACGACTTGGACGACGATCTTGTGATACTTCCCATCTTGCGGCGTGGAAGGCGTGAATCCCATGGTGTACTGGAAGCGCAGGAATTCCGCCACGGTGTTGAAAACGTCCGGCATCTCGGCTTCAAAGCGCGGGAAGAACGCGTAGCCGCCGGTCAGGCGCGAAAACGTGGTGAGTTGGTTTTTCGCCTGCAGGTAGGCAAGGTCGTTTCCCTGATTATACAGGTCGAGAACCTCGCCCATACCCACGCAGAAGATCGTCACTTCACTTTCCTTCAGCCGGTCGATGATCTGGTCCAAATTGTGCTTGCTGAACGTGTCGTAGCCGGACGCGATCACCAGAATCGACTTCTTCCCTTTCACGTCCCGCAGTTGATCCACCGTCTGGTAAATCGCGTCGAAGAGCACCGCTTCATGGAAGCTGGGAAAACCAAGCTGCTGAATGTCCTGATCGACTTCGGACTTGTTCTGCGTGAAGTCCTGCACCAGATGCGTATTCAGGTCGAACGTCTTCAGCGC
>JAGWRH010000050.1 GCA_028876695.1 Acidobacteriota bacterium
ACTGATAGGTTTCGAAATAATTCGAGGGGAACGTCGTTTTCGTGACCCGTCCATAAGCGTCATAATCGAAATTCGTCGTGTGATTGTTCGCGTCGGTGATGCTGGTCAGATTGTTTTCGGTGTCGTAGCCATACTGCGTGACGTTTCCAGCCGGATCGGTGACGCTCGTCAGCGCATTTGACCGCTGAGACTTGGACTTTGCCGATGCGGTAACCGCGAAAAGAAATGGGCCGGGAACACAGCGAATTTGGGGTAAAATCCCGACAAAATGGGCTCCGAAAAAGCGAAGGAAGTGGTCGCGGTCTATCCCGGCTCGTTCGATCCAGTGACAAACGGTCATCTGGATCTGATCGCGCGTGGAGCGGAAATTTTTGACAGGCTCATCGTGGCCATCACGCGAAATTTGGAGAAGGACCCGCTCTTCGATGTTAAAGAGCGGATGGAAATGCTGGAGACGGTCACGTTCGACTGGAAAAACGTGGAAGTGGACGTCTTCGACGGGTTGCTGATGGATTACGCGCGGGCCCGGAGCGCGAGCGTGATTCTGCGCGGAATTCGCGCGGTTTCCGACTACGAGTACGAGCTGCAGATGGCCATGATGAACCGCAAAATCGAGCCGCGCATAGAGACTGTGTTCATGCTGCCCGGCGAAGCGTACAGCTACCTAAGTTCGCGGATGGTGAAGGAGATCGCGCGACTCGGCGGTCTGCCCAAAGGCCTGGTCCCCACCGCGGTGGAAGAACGCCTGCGCGCGAAATTCAGCTGAAGATCGACGGTCCAAATTCCACCCCAAAGCGGAAGACCGCTTTCCACCCCAGCACGCAAGGAGCGCGTGCCGGGGACCCCGGTTTTTCGGTCGCGGACTTGAGCGCGGGACAATTTGGATGTTGACCCCTTACCCAAGGCCGTTACAATCGGGTGAGCCGCCATCCGGCAGGATTGGCGAGCGATTAAACCGCAAAACAGGTAGGGATGAGGCCATGGAGCCAGCTACAGGAGTAAAGACTGCCGAATTTCAGCTTTCGGAGAGGGTGAATCGCATCAGCCCATCGCCGACGATGGTGGTGCTGGCTGCCGCAGACCAACTGAAGGCCAAGGGCGTCGATGTAGCGGACTTCGGTCCGGGCGAACCGGACTTTCCCACGCCCGAACACATCAAGCGCGCCGGCATCAAGGCCATTGAAGAGAACCGCACAAAGTACACGCCGGTTCCGGGGCTGGCCGCGCTGCGGCAGGCGATTTGCGACTGGCATGCGCGCGAGCTGGGATCGTCCTATCAGCCGGCGGAGTGCCTGGTTTCGGTGGGCGGGAAGCACGCCATTTTCAATGCCGTGTGTTCGCTGATTAATTCCGGCGATGAAGTGGTGATTCCCGCGCCGTATTGGGTGACGTACCCGGACATCGTCAAATACGCGGGCGGCACGCCGGTGATCCTGGAAACGCGCGGGGAAGAAAATTTCCTGGTGCGCGCCTCGGAGCTGGAGCGGCTGATTACGCCGCGGACGCGGATCATCATCGTGAATTCGCCCAGCAATCCTTCGGGCGCGGTGATTCCGCGGGACGAGTTCGAGAAGATCCTGGCGCTGTGCCAGCGCAAAGGCGTGTGGCTGATGTCGGACGAGTGCTACTCGCATTTCACGTATGGCGACGCGAAGCCGTACTCGATCGCCAGCGTGCCGAATTCGAAGCCGGGGCTGATCACCATCGGCTCACTTTCGAAGACCTTCGCAATGACCGGCTGGCGAATCGGCTACACACTGGCGCCGCAGCGGCTGATTTCGGCAATGACCAAGCTGCAGAGCCAGTCCACATCGAATCCGACGTCGATCGCGCAGTATGCCGCGCTCGAAGCAATGCATGGGCCGATGGACTCCGTCCCGGTGATGCTGGCGGAA
>JAGWRH010000051.1 GCA_028876695.1 Acidobacteriota bacterium
CAGGAGATCAACTCCATAACAAACGTTACTCTCCGCGAAGGCAATACCTTCGATGTTCTAAAGGAACATTACGAGGTCGGCCGCCGGTTTCAAATGGTCATTCTGGACCCGCCAGCCTTCGCGAAGAACCGTGAAAGCGTCCCGGCCGCCCAGCGTGGCTACAAGGAGATCAACTTCCGTGCCATGAAGCTCCTGGAGCCCGGCGGCTACTTGCTGACCTGCTCGTGTTCGTATCACATCACAGAACCTCTTTTTCTGCAGATCCTTGCCGAGGCAGGCGTGGACGCTCGTCGAAATTGGGCCGTTTGCGAACGAAGGACGCAAGCCCAAGATCACCCGATCCTGCTGACAATGCCGGAGACACACTACCTTAAGTGCTTGATTCTGCGAATGTTGTAGCAAATATGCGGCTTAGGTAAGGCCGGACGAAAGTCTCTAGAAAATACTTGACATGTACACACTAAGATTTTATTATCGTGCTGCGCTAATAATAGCGCCAAGCTTCTACAGAGAATTTAAATCACAAGAGGAGATCGACAATGGCAACTTCCGTTACCCGCTGGGATCCGTTCCGTGGCCTGACTAGCCTGCAGGACCAGATGAATCGTCTTTTCGAGTCCAACTTTCGCGGCCAGACGGACGAATCGGCCCTTACCACCTGGGCACCATCCGTCGATATTTACGAGACGGAGAACGAACTCGTGTTGAAAGCCGACCTGCCCGAAGTTGCGGAAAAGGACATCGACATTCACGTCGAAAACAACATGCTCACCATCCGTGGCGAGCGCAAATTCGAGCAGAATGTCAAGGAAGAGAACTATCTGCGGGTCGAGCGCGCCTACGGCTCGTTCAGCCGCAGCTTCAGCCTTCCGAATACGGTCGATACCGAGGCCATTCGGGCCGATTTCAAGAATGGCGTCTTGAGCGTTATCATGCCGAAGCGCGCCGAATCCAAGCCGAAGCAGGTGAAGATTAACACCGCGAACGGCAACTAACGGCTCTACCGCTTGGACGGGCCGGGCATTCCCGGCCCCGTGCGTTGCGGGCCGTTGAGACCTGCTTGAAAGTGAGAGAATTGTCGCATGCAGCGGTTCGATAAGTTTACGGTGAAGGCTCAAGAGGCTCTGCAGGCCGCTCAGGAGTTGGCTGGTCGATCCGGGCAGCAGTTGATCGAGCCTCTGCATTTGCTCTGGGCGCTCGTCGCGCAGACGGATGGAGTGGTGCGGCCGCTTCTCGAGAAGTTGGGCGCGCCTGTCGCGGTATTGAGCGTTGAGCTAGAGAAGCAGATTGATCGTCTGCCGAAGGTATCTGGCGTATCCGAGCAGTCGCTTGGGCGCGCCGCAAACACCGTCCTGGAGCGCGCCTTCGACGAAGCGCAACGTCTGAAGGACGAGTACGTTTCGACTGAACACATCCTATTGTCCATTGCCGCGGCCGATGAAGACCCCGCAGGACAAATTCTGGCGCGGCATGGCGCTAATCACGACGCGATCCTCCATGCGATGACCAGCATTCGCGGCAGCCACCGCGTCACTTCCCAGAATCCCGAAGCTACCTATCGCGCGATTGAGCAATACGCGCGCGACCTCACTGAACTTGCCCGCCGCGGTAAGCTCGATCCGGTGATTGGGCGCGACGAAGAAATTCGCCGGGTCATGCAGATTCTCGCGCGGCGCACCAAGAATAATCCGGTGTTAATTGGCGAGCCCGGAGTAGGCAAGACGGCCATCGTCGAGGGCCTCGCGCAACGAATCGTCTCGGGCGATGTGCCCGAAGTTTTGAAGCCGAAGCGCATTGTCGCGCTGGACCTTGCGGCGCTCGTGGCGGGCGCGAAATACCGGGGCGAATTTGAAGATCGTCTGAAGGCGCTGCTCAAAGAAGTCAGCGAATCCGAGGGCCAGATCATCCTGTTCATCGATGAACTGCACACACTCGTCGGTGCCGGAGCCGCTGAAGGCTCAATGGATGCTTCCAACATGCTGAAGCCCGCGCTGGCGCGCGGCGAACTGCGCGCCATCGGCGCCACTACTCTGAACGAATATCGCAAGTATATCGAGAAGGATCCAGCGTTAGAGCGTCGTTTCCAGCCTGTAACGATCGGCGAGCCTTCGGTGGAAGACACGATTGCGATTCTCAGAGGCTTGAAGGAACGCTACGAGGTGCATCACGGCGTGCGCATCAAGGATGCCGCAATTCTCGCAGCCGCGCTGCTCTCGCAGCGGTACATCACCGACCGGTTCCTTCCGGACAAAGCGATCGATCTGGTCGACGAAGCGGCGGCCGGACTTCGCATGGAAATCGATTCGCTCCCTACGGAAATCGATGAGATCGAACGTCGCGTCATGCAGCTGGAAATCGAGCGCCAGGCGCTGCGCAAGGAATCGGATTCCCACTCGCGCGAACGCCTTTCGCAAATCGAAAAAGAATTAAGTACGCTGCGCGAACAGTCCAACAGCCTGAAGGCCCATTGGCAGACCGAAAAAGACGCTATCGGGCGGATTCGCAAACAAAAGGAAGAAATCGAGCGGCTTAAGGGAGAAGAGCAGCGCTACGAGCGCGCCGGTGACCTTTCACGCGTCGCAGAAATCCGTTATGGCAAACTCTCCGCCGCCGAAAAGGCGTTGAAGGACGCGCAGGACAAGCTCGCCGA
>JAGWRH010000052.1 GCA_028876695.1 Acidobacteriota bacterium
AGGCGCGACCGTTTCGATGTGATGTTCTTTTTGTATTTTCTCGGCGCGCATTGCGAGAACCATTCGAACGTGACCGTTGGCAAACCTAACGCGAATTTTCTGCGGGGTATGCCAACGAAAACCGTCTGGCTGTTCGTAGACAAGTCGGAGAGCGTCATCGCGCGATAGAAGCCGACGTTCACTCCCGTCGCGGAGCAGAACAAATTCACGTCCGGTCGCCGGGGCGACAAAAATTCTATTGGTGTGCGGCACCGCAGAAACCGTATAGACGCACCTGTAATCGACTACCCGACTACCACTCACCAAGAACGGTGAAGGCAGATTTGAAAATCCGATTAGGTTGTCGCGTCTTTTGGCTCCCGCACCGTTGGATCGAACTCAGTGCGAGTCTGCCGGCCCTTTTTGGGGTGTTGCTGACTGGCGGCCTAATTCCAGCTAGGCAGGATGACGTTGACCGTACCCACGCTCGGTTTCTACGGCCGGGGCACCGATCCCCATGTATCGTTCGATTGATTATCTATTATCCAGGGTTGCCTTGTGAACCCCTTTCGCGTGATTTTTTTTGCGAGAATCTACGAACTCGTTTTTTCTACGCTAGCGCGGCATCGCGTATTACTTAATCAAGTCCTCGGCGCTCCTGCGAAGTTCGTCCATGATCTTGCTGAACGCAACGGCGAACGTGCGATAGTCTTGATCTTTCTCGAATTGCGACACCGCGTGCTCCCATTTCTCGACGAGTTTTATTCTACGGACTTCGAGACCAATCACAACGCGGTCGCGTATCGTATTAAGTGCTTCTAGTCTGATTTCCTCGCCGCGACGCTCGTCCTCTAGGCTTAGAAAACCGCTTCCGTAAAGATTTGCGATGACGGTATATGATCGCGTTAGCGTCGCAAACAGCTCTTTAAATTCAAGGCGCTTGCTGTCTAGTATCCAATGCCGCCGCTGAGATCGGCTGGCAATATATCCGCCAAGCGCTACCCCAACGAGCGGGCCGAGCACGCTCCACGCCTTGCCGGTGTAGTCTTCGACGATCTGCCATGTCGAGGGCTGAATCATTTTGCCGGGCATTGTACGATTACGAAGGCCGTCGGCCAAACGGTTCGAGCGGTTCGACTAGGAGTAGGTATGGCTCCATTTGTAGACTGGAGATTTCAAAACGAATTCCCGTCGCTGACCGACGTAATCGTGCGGTATGTCGAACACGGAAGGGTCGGCTTCGGATCGCGGCGGAAGCTATTCTCATTCAGAGAATCTGGACCGCTAATCTCGTGCGGCGACCCCGATTGTCATGGTCGCTATAGACTGTCGCCAGTCGTACTCGAAATGCTCAGCGCAGGCGAGGTCAACCGAGAAGGTAAGCAGGCGTGTGGCGGCACAAGGGGAACCCCGTCACTTCGAAAGCGCTATGGGATTTGCATCAACTTGATCGAATACAGAATCGAGCTGATCCCAAAACAGAAGTAGCCCATGTCGCGAATGGTCGAAAATTTGCCCCGATTTTGCCCTAATAGAGCCGAAAAGAAGCGAACGCAGTCGAAAGCAACGGAAAGCTATCTCTTTTGGAATGCGGCAAGCCGCGTGTTGTCAACGCGTCGTATCCGGCTCATAATCCGTTGGTCCTAGGTTCAAATCCTAGCGGGCCCACCAGGTTGTTTTTTTGCATGCATGATTCCCGGCGCGGGCGTGGGTGGCACTCTGCGTTTCGCGAGTTACCCGTCTCTTGAAAAGAGCGTGAACCAAACAGGTCGAGTTCACTCCTAGTTCCCTGACGCCATTTGGCAACTGAATCACGCGTGGGCGACGCGGAGAGGAATCGCGTATGTCCGCGGAAGGAGATCTTCCATGAACAAGTACATGATGGAACTGATCGGGACGTTCTTTCTAGTATTCACGATCGGGTGCACGGTGGTCGGAAACGGAGCGGGACCGCTGGCACCCATAGCGATCGGGTCAGTGCTGATGGTCATGGTTTTCGCCGGAGGGTACATATCCGGAGCGCATTACAACCCCGCGATAACGTTAGGCGTATGGCTGAGAGGAAAGTGCCACGCCAAAGATGCGGCACTATACATGATCTTTCAGGTCGTGGGTGGCGTGCTTGCGGCTCTGGCCGTGAAATATTTGAAAGCCGGCGTCGCAGTTACGCCCATGAGCTTGGCAACGCTGCCGGCCCTGCTCGCCGAGTTCTTGTTCACCTTTGCCCTGGTCTTTGTCATGCTGAACACCGCCACCGCTAAAGGCACCGCGGGCAATTCGTTCTACGGGCTCGCAATCGGTTTTACGGTGCTGGCAGGTGCGTTCGCCGTGGGGAACATTTCCGGCGCGGCATTCAACCCGGCAGTCGCGGTAGGAATTTCGACATTGGGCCTGGCTTCGTGGTCGAGCATCTGGATTTATTTCTTGGCTGAGTTTGTTGGAGGAGCCGTCGCTGCGCTGGTGTTCAAAATGATGAACCCGGGCGACAACTGACGCACGCGAATCTTCTCCCGTGACGATCGCGCCCGGTCGCTATCGTCCGGTTTGGAACTCATAATCCGTTGGTCCTGGGCTCAAATCCTATCGGGCCCACCAGATTGCTTTTTTCGTGTATCATTTCGCGCGGGTGTGGGTGGCGCTCCGCTGCTTCGTGTGTTCAATCAGGTTGCGCAGCGACTTTCGGCTCTAGCCTGCCAGGAGGCTGTTCGGATGAATAACGAACGCAGAAATTCCAGGGCCCCGATGATGTTGGCAATGCTGATGGCCGCGAGCCTATCGGTTCCGTTACTAGCTTTCGCGCAGGGCGCCACGAACGTCGAGACAATCAATACATTAAGCGTGCAGGACTCCAACCAGACTCAAAATCAACTGCAGGAAAAGAGCCTGGGCGATCCCAAGGCTTACGAAGCATTCAACAAATTTCACGGCGCCACAGAGCTTGACAAGAAGATCAAGCTTGGCAATCAGTTCATCAATAAGTACCCGAATGACGGCCACCTCGAAATGGTTTACGAAGAGCTCGCCGAAGCCTATTTTGCCACGCACGATTTGACGAACTTCTACTCCGTTGCCGACCAGGGCATTGCGCGTTTCCCCAACGAACCCGGATTGCTGGCGGTCACCGGCACGACCATGGCTCGCGCTTATACCCATGACGATCCTGACGCCGGTAAGAAAATCGAGAAGGCGGAAGACTATGACAAGCGAGCCATCGAACTCTTGAAAACCTACAAGCGCCCGGTCACAATGACGCAGCAGCAATTCGACTCGTACTTCAAGCAAATTTCAACCACTGCGCACAGCGGCTTGGGTCTGATCTATTTCCGGAAGTCGCAGTTCGCGGATTCGGTGAAGGAATTGCAACAGGCCAGCGCGGGCGCTACGGCTCCTGACGCGACCGATCTTCTGGTCCTCGGAGCGGATTACCAGAACATGAGTCAATTCAAGGACGCTGCCGATGCGTTCGGCCGCTGCGCCGAAATCGCCAGCCCTATGCAAGCGGGCTGCAAGCAGCTGGCCGATCAAAACTCCAAGCAGGCCACGCAATCGAAATAAACCGGCGCACGGAAGTTCGCCCAGCTTACGGAATCGTGACCCACACCGTCGCGGCCCGGGACTCGGTGCCGTCCGGCGTCCGCGCAACGAGAGCGAGAAAGTGCTTCCCGGATTCGAAGAGCAGCGGAGCCGTGGTCGCGGAGATGCCTTTCACGAATCCATGCGGCTGCGACGGCACCGGGATCGCGAGCAACTCTGTGCGTTTGGCCACGCCGGCGGAGATGTCGTACAGCACGAACTCTTCCACGCATTTTGAATCGTGTATCGATGAACATGCGGGAGTAGCGCTGAAATCGTAGTTGAACGTCACGGTGATCTTGTGCTTGGGATTCCCCGCGCCCGCGGACACCGGCGCGACCGTGGAAAACATCAGCAACAGCAGCGCCCCGAGGCCTTCCAGAGCGAGCTTTCGATTCGAGATTAAGGTCGACCAAGCCATTCCTTCTGAATTTCAGGATAGGCGACTTTCATCCACGCTCGCAACCCGCTGAATGCCCGCTGTTTCCGTTGATTGCCTTTATTAGATCGCTGCCTTTCCGTCGCAAGCCGCTAGCCATGCCCGCGCCGACCGACTAGACTCGATTTTGAGCGGAGCGGCGGTTCTGCCGGCAATCGGATTGACATCTTGATTGATATACTCAGACAGCTTTTTCAAGACCGCTTTCACGCGCCGGTCGAACGCGTCCAGCCCCTGCAGGGCCAGCTGGGAGCTTCGGGACGCAAAATTATCCGCCTCGCCGGTGGGCAGACCACGGCGATCGGCGTGCTGTACGACGTCCGCGAGGAAAACGCGGCGTTTCTCGAATTCTCCCGCCATTTCCGCAAGCACGGCTTGCCGGTCCCCCAGATTTACGCCGCGAATTTGGATCAAGGTGCGTACATCGAGGAAGACTTAGGCGACCTCACGCTCTTCGATTTTCTCTCCCGCAATCGCTCCGGCGAGGAACTGGACGCGGAAGTTATCGGCGCGTATCGCAAAGTCGTGGACGTATTGCCGCGATTCCAGATCGAAGCGGGCCGCGATCTGAATTACAAGTTTTGCTACCCGCGCGCGGTTTTCGACGCGCAGTCCATCGCCTGGGATCTGAACTACTTCAAATATTATTTCCTGAAGCTCGCAGGGGTCGCTTTCAACGAACAATCCCTGGAAGACGATTTCGCGCGGCTCACGAAATTTTTGCTCAGCGCCAGGCTCGATTTTTTTCTCTATCGCGACTTTCAATCGCGCAACGTCCTGCTGCGCGGCGGCGATCCCTGGTTCGTCGATTACCAGGGAGGACGAAAAGGCGCGTTGCAGTACGACATTGCTTCCCTGCTCTACGACGCGAAAGCGGATATCCCGCCTGCGCTGCGCCAGCAGTTGCTCGATCGGTATATTCAGCGGCTCGCGGACTTCACCGATATTGGCCGTGACGAATTCATGCGCCATTACTACGGCTACGTGTACGTGCGCATCATGCAGGCGCTGGGCGCCTACGGCTTCCGCGGCTTTTACGAGCGCAAGTCCCACTTCCTTCAAAGCGTGCCCTACGCCATGAAAAACGTCCGCTGGCTGCTTCGGAATGTCGAGCTGCCGATCGCGCTGCCTTCGCTCATGGACGCTTTCGGGAGGATGGCCGCTTCCGAAAGGTTGCAAAGTTTGAACGCGAAAGACGGTTGCCTGGCCGTGCGAATATTCAGCTTTTCTTATCGCGGCGGCGTGCCGCCCGACGAAACCGGGCACGGCGGCGGGTTCGTTTTCGACGCACGCGGCATTCCGAACCCCGGCCGTGAAGAGCGCTTCAAGCCGCTCACCGGCAAAGACGCTCCGGTGATCGAGTTTTTGGATCGCGAGCCCAGCACTCGCGCATTCCTGGCGCACGCCTCTTCGCTTGTGGACGCCAGCATCGATGCGTACCTGCGCCGCGGATTTACCAGCTTGACTGTCTCCTTCGGCTGCACCGGCGGACAGCACCGTTCCGTTTATTTCGCGGAGCAATTGGCCAAAAAGCTCCGCGGAAGAAAAGGTGTGGAAGTAATGCTCCGGCACCTGGAGCTGGAGAATCTGAACAAATGAAGGCCATGGTACTGGCCGCTGGATTGGGCACCCGCTTGCGTCCGCTCACCGACGACCGCCCCAAGGCTCTGGTCGAAGTCGCCGGCAAGACGATGCTGGAGATCGTTCTCGAGCGGCTGCGTTCCTTCGAGATTCGCGAGGTGATCGTCAACGCTCACCATTTCGGCGGCCAAATCGCGGCGTACCTGAAAGAAAATCGTGATTTCGGGATGCGCATCGAAATCTCGTACGAGGAAATCCTGCTCGATACCGGCGGGGGCCTGAAGAAAGCGGCGCCGTTCTTTCTCGCGGGCGCCGCCGGTCTGGACCAGCCGTTCATCCTTCACAATGTGGACGTGATTAGCGCGATCGACCTGCGTCGCATGATTCAAGCGCATCAAGCCTCCGGCGCGCTGGCCACCCTGGCGGTGCAGGAGCGGGAAACCTCCCGATATTTGCTGTTCGACGAACGGATGCAACTTCGCGGGCGCCGTTCCGGATCGAACGCGAACGACGAGCTCGTTGCGGCTTCCACGCGCGCCGTGCCGCTGGCCTTCTGCGGCATCCACGTGATTTCGCCGCGCATTTTTTCGCTGATGACCGAGCAGGGCGCGTTTTCCATTATCGACGTGTACCTTCGCCTGGCCGCGGCGCGCGAAAAGGTGATGGCCTTTCGAGCGGACGAATACTACTGGCGCGACTTGGGAAAGCCCGAACAAGTTGAGAAAGCCGCCGAGGATCTCCGCCGCGGCGTTTTGCAATAGCGGCCAGCTCAGGCGTACCGGAACAGCGCCTTGAATCCGTAGTCCATGTGCTGCTGAA
>JAGWRH010000053.1 GCA_028876695.1 Acidobacteriota bacterium
CCGACGAACGCCGCCGCAAGACGAGTTTTCTTGCCAAGGAGCAGCGGGATTCCGCCCATGGCATAAGCCGCGGCCGCGAGGTAGGTCCAGATGGAATGTCCGAAGATCCATTTGGGAGTCAGCGGCTCGAGCGGAACGGCGGGAACGTGGTCGCCGTGCCTGAATTGCTCGAAGCTGTAAAACAGCACGGCGACGGCAATGAAGTATCGCGCCGTGGTCGCAAGGATGCGCCCAAGGCGCCGGCGCGATTCGGCGGTGAGACTCGCGGCCAGGGCCAAAGGGCCGCCGCAAAAGGCGAGTTCGCGCAGCGCGAGAGTCAAGGCAAAACGATCATGTGGATCTTGCGCCCAGGCCGGCGCGTCCATGAGGGCGACAAAAAGGAAGAAGGTTATTGCCAGCAGGCTGGCCGAGAGGCGCGCCTGAATTCCGGTCACCATGCTGAGAGCGGCGGCGATGAAGCAGGCGCCGACGAAGTATGCCCAGAAGACGTGCCACGGAATCCACGACGGGACGATGGACGCGATGTCCTGCGTTAAGGTGAAGTGCTCGGTGCCAAAGGCGGCGAGTGGCGCGGCATAGAAGATCGGGCCGAGCAGAATCAGCCTTTCGAAGCCACGCGCCTTTTGCCAATCGCCACGGGAAAAGATCGCGGCGAGGCCGATGGCGAATACGATTCCGCCGGCAAGATACGACCAGATCACCGTGCTGGGAATCGCGACGAGAAGAATTGCTGACGATGAAGTGGGCAGGCTGCCGCTCACGCCGATTCCTTTCTCGGTCGGACATGCCTGGAAATATCACAAGAATGGCGCGCTTCCAAGCGACATTGGCTGCCCACCGCCATCATGCAGGGAAACGAGGAAGCAGGCGATTGCCGCGAATGCGATAGCGATGAGAACGGCGTGAAGGACGCCGGCGCTCCAGGACCCAAACGCAAAGGAAGTGGCGCACGGTGGCAACGGGATGCGCCCCGCAGGCCATCGGGGCTATTGGGGCAAATGCAAAAGCAGATCCCTCACCCCGATTCCCGACTCAAACCGCCGGGACTCGGTTCGGGATGACGGACGATGAGAAATGAAAATTGCGTTCGTTAATGGACGGTGAGGACAACTTTGCCGCGGGCGTGGTGCGTGGCGACGAGTTCCTGTGCGGCGCGGGCGTCCTTCAGCGGAAACACTTTTTCGATTACGGGTTTTACTTTGCCGGAATCGACGAGGCGCGCGATTTCATTGAGTTCATCGACATTGGGCTGGACGAAGACGTGCGCGGAACGGATTCCATGGGCGGCCGCTTTTTCCTGATTGGGCGGCTGGAGGATGGAGACGTAGATGCCGCCCTTCTTGATCACTTGCCAGGAGCGGTCCTGCGTTTCGCCGGTGATGGTGTCGAGCACGACGTCAACGTCGCGGACCACGTCCTCGAATTTCGCCGTGGAGTAGTCGATCACTTCATCGGCGCCCAGGGAGCGCAGGAATTCGTGATTGCGCCTGGACGCGGTGCCGATCACGCGCGCGCCTTTCGCCTTGGCGAACTGAACGGCGAGATGGCCGACGCCTCCGGCGGCGCCATGGATGAGGACCGTTTGTCCCGACGCGAGCTTTCCGGCATCGAAGAGCGCCTGCCAGGCGGTGAGTCCGGTGAGAGGTATCGCGGCGGCGTGCGTATGGTCGATGGATTTCGGCTTGAGCGCGACTTCGGATTCGCGCACGACGATGTATTCGGCGTAGGCGCCGTCGCGCGAAAGATCGGGACGCGAATACACTTCGTCGCCGGGCTTGAGGCGGCCGGCGCCGGGGCCAGCGGATTCCACGACGCCGGAAACGTCCCAGCCGGGGATGAACGGCATTTTGAATTTCATGCGTTCCTGGAACATGCCCTGGCGAATGGCGTTGTCCACGGGATTGACGCTGGTGGCGTGGACGCGGATGAGAACATCGCCAGCGGCGGGCTCGGGGCGCGGCGCGTCTTCGTATTGGAGGACTTCCGGGCCGCCGTACCGGTGGATGCGAACCGCTTTCATGGTGGACATTCGTTCTCCTTAGATCGAAATCCGTAGATACGGGCGTTATGGTGCAAAATGAGCCAACTCGGAACCCGGAATCGGCCCGACGATCAGCGGCGGTCGCCGGCGAGGTGGCGAACGTCGCGGCCCGCAACCATGTAGATCACGTCTTCCGCGATGTTGGTGGCATGATCGCCGATGCGTTCGAGATTCTTCGTTATGAGGACCAATTCGAAGGCCGGGAAAACCACGGCGGAATTTTCCATCATGTAGGTAAGGAGTTCGCGAAAAATCTGGTCGCGGAGATGATCGACTTCATCGTCGCGCAGCAAAACCGACTTGGCCAAGTCCACATCGCCGCGAACCAGCGCATTCAAGCTGTCGCGCACCATTCCTTCGGCTAATTCGCTCATGCGCGGCAAATCGACATAAGGCTTCACTTGTGGATGACGGAGGATGCGCAAGGCCGATTGCGCGATATTGACGGCTTGATCCCCGATGCGTTCGAGATCGCTATTGATGCGGGAAGCGGCAAGTATGAAGCGCAGGTCGACGGCCATGGGAGCCTGGAGGGCGACGAGCTGCATCACACGCTCGTCGATTTCGATCTGCATCTCGTTGATGGAGTGTTCGTCATCGACGACGCGCTGGGCCAGGGCTTCATCCTTTTGAAATACAGCCTCGACCGACTCGTGGACAGCGAGCTCGGCGAGACCCGCCATACGGAGCAGGCGCTCCTTCAATTGCTGCAAATCATGTTCAAAGTGCCGTTCCATTCAAGCTCCTCGGGCGACCTGGCTTGCTTGCATCAGCGGAGGGTTAGCCGAAGCGGCCGGTGATGTAGGCCTCGGTGCGCGGATCGGAAGGCATGGTGAAAAGCCTGGAAGTTTCACTGTATTCGATCAGCGCTCCTTCCAGCATGAAGGCGGTGTAATCACTGGCGCGCGCGGCTTGCTGCATATTGTGCGTCACTATAACCAGTGTGCAGGTCTGTTTCAATTCGTACAAGAGCTCCTCGATCTTGGCCGTCGAAACTGGATCGAGCGCCGAGCAGGGCTCGTCGAGCAACAGGACTTCGGGACCGATGGCGAGAGCGCGGGCGATGCACAAGCGCTGCTGCTGGCCGCCCGAAAGTCTGAGGGCGGATTGGCTGAGCTTGTCTTTGACTTCGTCCCAGAGGCTGGCCTTGGTCAGCGCGAGGCGCACGCGATCCTCCATTTGCGAGCGGTCGACGCGTTCATACAGCCGAATTCCAAATGCGATGTTTTCGTGGATCGACATCGGAAAAGGAGTGGGTTTCTGGAAGACCATGCCGACCTTGGCGCGCAGTTGTGCGAGACCTTTGGGGGCCAAAATGTCTTCGCCGTCGAGGAGCACGGTGCCTTCGGCGCGGTGACCGGGATAGAGATCGTACATGCGGTTCAAGATTCGCAAGAAGGTCGATTTCCCGCAGCCGGACGGTCCGATAAAGGCGGTGATTCTATTTTCGAGGATTTCGACGGTGACATTCCTGATGGCCTGGAACTTGCCGTAATAGAAATTCAGATTGGAGACCGCGATCTTTACCGGCGCCTGCGGAGCACTGCCGGCTTGCTCGCTTTGCGGCACGTTGAAGGAAACCGGCATCTTCACCATGGACGTTCCTTGATTCGGAGTCACTTGGTCACCTGCGACCCAAGAAATACGCGGGCGACGACGCTGATCACGAGCACGAACAGAACGGTGATGAACGCCGCGGCCCAAGCCATCTGCTGCCAATTGGCGTAAGGACTCAGGGCGAACTGGAAGATTACCACCGGAATGTTGGCGATCGGCCTGAGAATATCGCTGGAAAAGAACTGATTGTTCAGAGCGGTGAAGAGCAGCGGGGCCGTCTCGCCGGTGATGCGGGCCAAGGCAATCAGTATGCCGGTGAGGATACCGGCGCGCGCGGCTTTCCACGTAATCTTGGTAATCACAACGAAATTGGGGGCTCC
>JAGWRH010000054.1 GCA_028876695.1 Acidobacteriota bacterium
AACACGACCCTTTACATTCCCTTGTACGAATCCTGCCAGGATTTTACGTGGATTCCGCGCGGCGCCCCGCAAACGGCGGAGGGCGGGAGCGACATGCATTTCGTCCTCCATCCGCGGCCGGATAGCGATGGCAATATCGGGCGCCTTGAGGCGATCGATCTTGCGACGAAAAAAGTCGCCTGGATTTATCGCCAGCGCGCGGCGATGAGCAGCTCGACGCTGGCGACCGCCGGCGGCCTGGTTTTTGCCGGCTCGCGTGACCGTCGTTTTCGAGCATTCGATTCGGAGAACGGCAAGATTCTGTGGCAGCGAACTTTGGGCGCTTCCATCAGTTCAACGCCGATCACGTACAGCGCGGGAGGCGAGCAATATGTCGCCGTCGTCGCTGGCAACGGCGGACCGGTGGCCTGGCCGCAGCTGACGCCGGAGATTGCAAATCCCGCCGGAGGGACGACACTGTGGGTATTCGAGCTTGCCGCTGCGGGAGATTCCGCGCAGCCGTAGATCGCTCTCCCGGGGAAGTGGAGCGAACTGCCTTGCTCAATTTATTCAAAGCGTTCCCCAGCTAAAACCTTCCGTCGTAAGATGAGAGCTGCCATGGCCAGCGCCGGCGAAAAACCCGGAGCTCCTTCCGTTCTTCGCACGGGGAATAGCAAGAGGTTTTGGTTCAGGCGCGCGCACGGTTCCGCGGTTGCTCTCATCTTCCCGCTTGCATCCGTGCTGGTGATGTTCGCCTCCGCTCCATCGGTGCGGGCGCAAGCCGGGACGGTGAACCCGCACGGGGGGCGCGGCCCGCGTTTGGAGACGGCTCAGCCCGGGTTCACGGGCCCCGGAGCCTTCTCCACGATGCCATTTGATTACAGCCGCCTCATCAAAGCAGAGGCGTGCGAGAGTTGGACAGCGGCGGCTGTGGACAGCCCAACGGTGAGCGTTACTCGGCTTGCCATACCGCGCAAGGCGCGCGATGAGTTTCAAAAGGCATGCGGCAAGCTGAAAGCCAACAACTTCGCGGCCGCGGAAGATTATGCTCGTAAAGCGGTGAGTATCTACCCGGATTACGCGCCGGCCTGGGTCGTCCTTGGACAGGCGCTGACGGCCGAAAACAAACGCCAGCAAGCCATCGAGGCGTGCAAGCAGGCGATGAATGTGGATCCCACTTACGCTCCTCCCTACATCTGCCTGGCGCAATTCGCGCAGCGTGCCAATGATTGGGACGGCGTGTACACGTATTCCGACCGAGCCCGCACGGTCGATCCCGCCAACAACCCGTACGTCTATTTTTACGCAGCGACGGCCGACCTGCACCGAAAGGAATACTCAAAGGCCGAGCAAGAGGGGCTCGCCGCCGAGCAGCTCGATAACGAGAATCAAATTACGCGGCTCCACCTGCTGCTTGCGGAGATCTATCGAGCGCGGGGCGATACCGTCAACGAGGCCGCGGAACTGCGGAAGTTTCTGCAGCTTTCTCCTCACGACGGCGAGTGGCAAACAGCTCGGACGACTCTGGCCGCGATTCAAGGCGGCACGGCGAAGTAACGCCCCTGATCTTGCGGCCGGCCGGCGCCTCGCCGCGGCTCGTCCGGGAATTTAACTGCTCGGTCGATGGGTTGCGCCCGGGCTTCAGAAAGCCCGGGCCGCGCCCAGATGGTTCATTGGCTGGCTTGAGCTGCAAGTTTCTCGAAGCTGCGCTCCTTAAGGTAGTCGTCGAGGCCCCAGCGCTTCACCTGATCGAACACCTCCGCGAACTCTTCGCGCGGAATCGGCTTGTAAACGAATCGTTCGCCGCGGCCGAATCGGCTGAAGTCCCAAGGGTGGTTCGCGAACTCCGGCGGAACGGCGTTTTTCCACAGCGGAAGAAACTTCGGCAAGTCTGATTCCAGCGCGCGTTCGGCTCGATCAAGCGCCCGAAGATAACCCGTCACCACTTCCTCGGGCGAATTCTCCGGAACCCACCAGAGCGTGTGAAACGTGTCTTCGATGATCTTGCGCAGCCCGAGCTGCTCCGCCATGGCGATCTGGGGAGGCAGGAGGCTCGCTGCTTGCACTTCGCCGTCGAGAAGCGCTTTCAGTCGCGCGCCGAAGCCGCCCACGTTCAGCGTCTTGATATTCTCGAGCGGCAGATACTTTTCAAGCCGGAAAGGCACATTGAAATGGCTGCCGGCTCGCATGCCCACGGCGACAGGCACGTCCTTTAAATCTTCCGGCCTGCGGATGGACGAATCGGCGCGAACGAAAATGGCCCACGGCGATACGCCGTACGCATCGGCAACGAACCGGCCCATGCCGGCGCTGGCGTTGCAGATGCTGCCCCAAACGCATGCGCCTTGAATGACTTCTTCCCCCTCGGCGTAGGGTTTATCTTGCGGCCGCTCTAAGTAGGAAAGGTCCTTCCAACTCGATTGCGTTCCGCGGAACGTCTTCCAGTCGAACTCCACGTTCAAACCCTCCGCTGCGAAGTACCCTTCCTGCGCCGCAACGAAGTCATTCAGGCCCATACCCTTTGGAGCGATCTTCACATTCCTTCCGTTTGCCATGATGGCGTCTCCTCTCGGCGCGGTTCCTCTCTCGCCGAAACCAAGCAAAGATAGTCGCCACTCGCCTCGAATGCAATCTCGGAAGGCTGCTGGGCGGGGAAATGAGATGAAATTTAATTCAGCTTGTCGGCTGCCGCGATCACCGCTGGGGATAACCAGTGGCGCGAGTGCAGCCGTAACAGGGGGTGGACCTTTGGGGGCAGAACGCGCCACGCAACTTTTTGGCCGGATGCGTGTTGGATAGACTGTGGAGGCTATGGCCAGGTCGGACGTCCAACTGATGATGGACGTAAAAGCGGGGGACGACGAGTCCTTCGACCTGCTCTTGCGGAAGTATCGCTCGCCGCTGGTCAATTTTCTCGGCCGTATGGTGCACGACCGGGCCACCGCGGAAGATCTGGCGCAAGAGGTGTTTCTGCGCGTGTACCGGGCGCGGAAGCAGTACACTCCGAGCGCGAAGTTCACCACGTGGCTTTTCCGCATCGCGACGAACTTGGCGCTGAATTCGGTTCGCGACCACCGGCATCAGCGCATGGAGGTCTCGATCGACGCGCCCAAGAACGACGAAGACGAATCCTTGCCGCGGGAATTGCCCGCGCGGGGAATGCGTATCGACGAGCGCATGATCGAGCGGGATCGAACCGAGTTCATCCGTCGCGCGGTGCTGGCGCTGCCCGAAAAACAGCGCGCCGCCGTGGTGCTGCACAAGTATGAAGACCTGGAATATGCGGAGATCGCTAACGTCCTGGAATGTTCGGAGAGCGCTCTGAAGTCACTACTTTTCCGGGCCTACGAATCCCTGCGGGTGCAGTTAGCTCCGATGATCGCTACCCAGCCTGTGGCAACCCCGGCAGGGAAAGGAAGGCAAGCATGAAGTGCGAAGAAGTCTCAAAAGAGCTGGTGACCTATATCGACGGCCGAACGGGCACGGGCACGCGGCGCGTCGAAGAACATCTCGCGGTCTGCGAAGCGTGCCGGACGCGCGCGGAAGAGTTTAGGAAGATCTCGATGGTGCTGGATGAGGTACCCGCAATCGAGCCGTCGTTTGGATTCGACGCGCGCTTGCGGCAGCGCATCGCCGCGCAACCGCGGCGGCCGCGCTTTGTCTGGTTTGTACGGCAGCCGCGGCTGGCGCTCTCGATGGCGCTGCTCGCGGCCTTGGCGATCATGGTCGCGAAACTGCCTTTGGGCAATCCCGTCGCGCGGCCGGGAAGCGCTGCCGTGCAGCAGGAAGATTTCAATGCCATTAGAAACCTGGGGGTGCTCGAAAATTACGACGTGGTCACCAAGCTAGGCGCTCTTTCTGATCTCACCGCTATGCCGGCGAACGACGCGCAACCGCCGCTGCGGCAGCCCAATCAGCAGCCGAGCAGCGATGGTGGAAATGGAGGCGCATAAGTGCGGCTGAAGATTTTTGCGACCGCTGCGGCAGCGTTGCTCCTGATGGGGACAGCGGCGGCGCCTGCATCCGCGCAATGGGGCGCTCGCTGGCGGGCGAGAGCGGTGGCGCAGCGGCGCGCGGACGGGATGCGTCGTTCCAACGCGGGCCGGCCCAATGTCCGCAATATGGAGGGCCTTCCGCCAAAATGGGTGGAGAAGTTGCGGGACTTGCCCCCCTCCGAGCAGGAGCGGTTTCTGCGGAATAACGAACGGTTCCGCAATTTGCCTCCCGAGCGCCAGGAGCAGATCCGCCGGAATTTGCAGCGCTGGAATAACCTCACGCCGGAGCAAAAGCAGGCGGCGCGCAGCGCGGAAGAAGCGCTCGAGCGCATGACTCCAGAGCAGCGCGCTTACGTGCGCAATACGCTGCTGCCCAGATGGCAAGCCCTTCCCCTCGATCGCAGACAGGCGATTCGGCGTCATTTGGCGATTCTGAACAAAATGAGTCCGGCGACGCAGCAAGCTGCGCTCAATGACCCGAAATTCATGGACGGGCTCAGCCCCGACGAGCGGGATATGTTGCGCGGGTTGAATTCGCTTCGGAGTTCCGGCCCGCCCGAGAAGTGATTCCCGCATAGCGCCTCGCTGATCCGCTCGCTCGCTGTTCACAACTGAAACATGATCCCATCAACTTCGCAGTGCCGAAACGCCCGACGACGGCGAATGAGCGCCTCCCTTTCGTTGCGCCAGAACTTTACCGATTCAATACATTTTCGGCGCCGTTTTGAGGTCACCCCAATGTGTAGTGGCGCCGCCGGCGCGAACTGCTAAACGTTGTGGAATTGTACGCGCGGATGTGTGCGCGGAATTTCCTCATCGGGATCGTGCCGGCGAAAGAATCTTCCTGATGTTGCAACATTCCCCTTGACATGCGGGAGAACCAGCTTACAATCGGGGTCCAAAGTGGTAGAAAGTGGTCGGAAGTGGCGGGAATTGAACGGGAGTGAAGGGCGGTTCCGGGGCGAGGCTGGCGGCAATTTGAACGCGCAACGCGACACCCGAGAAGCGGTTTCCCATGCTGCGGGGCAACTATTCGGCAACGGTGGACGAGAAAGGGCGGATGAAAGTTCCCGCCGATTTCCTGGCCGAGTTGCGCAAGAGCGGGAACAAATTCTACGTGACCAGCGAGACCGGCGATCGCGCGCAGGTCTATCCCATGAAAGTGTGGCTGGAGATCGAGCGCAAGCTCGCCAAGCTCGGTTCGCACAACCGGGCCAAGCAAAAATTTTTGGCGCGTACCAATTATTACGGTCAGGTGGTCGAGGTGGATGGGCAGGGGCGCATTCTAATTCCACCCGTGCTGCGGGAATCGGCGGAGATGAAGGGCGACGTGGACGTCCAGGGGCAGCTCACGTACCTGGAAGTCTGGAACCACGCGCGATTCCTGGAGCAGTTGAACCGTAATCCGATTACGGCGGAAGACGAAAAGACGCTGGACGAACTGGGCATCTAGCTTTTGAGCGTTTTGCATACGCCCGTGCTGGCGGCCGAGGTGCTGGAATGGCTCCGCATCCGGCCGGATGGGACGTATGTGGATGCGACGGCCGGTACGGGCGGGCACGCCATCGAAATCGCCCGGCGGCTGGGCACGGGGCGCTTGGTGGTTCTGGATCGCGACCCGCAGGCGCTCGAGATTGCGCGCGAGAGATTGAAGCCATACGGCGGCAAGGTGGTTTTTGTGCAAGCGGAATTTTCGAGGATCGGCGAAGCGGCGAGCGGGGCGCTCGCGGGAGAAGCGGCCGCGGGTCCGTACGACGGAGTGCTCGCTGACCTTGGCGTATCGAGCCTGGAACTGGATAGTCCCGAGCGCGGATTTTCGTTCCGCTGGGCCGCGCCGCTCGATATGCGCATGAATCCTGATTCTCCGCTGACGGCGGACGACATTGTGAATCGCTGGCCGGAAAAGCAGTTGGCCGATCTGCTCTATCAGAAAGCCGAGGAGCACGATTCACGCAGAATCGCCAGGAGCATCGTTCGGGCGCGTCCGATTCGCGATACCGAACACCTGGCAACGGTTGTGGCAGGGGCCCACAAAGCAAGGGGAAGGCAGAAACTGCATCCCGCGACAAAAACGTTTCTGGCGCTGCGGATAGCGGTGAATCGAGAAGAGGAGGAACTCGAGCAGTTTCTTTCATGGACCCCTGCCACTTTGAATTCCGGAGGACGATGGGTTGTCCTGAGCTACCACTCCCTCGAAGACCGCCGCGTGAAACGCGCGTTTCAACGCCTGGCGCGCGAGGGCAGCATTCAAGTACTTACGAAGCGGGTCATCCAGCCCACGGCGGAGGAAATCGAAAGCAATCCGCGCGCGCGCAGCGCGAAGATGCGCGTGGCGGAAAAATTATCGCCGGTGGAAATCGGCGCGGCGGGGAGCGGGTCATGACCGAGTACCACACCATCAAGCGCATCGATAATTCCAGGCTGGTGCGATTCGCGCCGCCCGCGGAGCTGAAGGAATTCTGGCGCCGGGTTGGCGTCGGCGCGGCGATTGCCGCATGCCTGCTGTTTTACGCTTGGCAGCATTTCGAGTGCATCCAGGTCCGCTACCGCATCGAGCAACTGGATGCGCAGCGGGCGCGCAGCGCGGAACTCAACGAGCAGCTGCATCTGGAAATTGCCACGTTGCGGTCGCCCATGCGCGTCGATGCCATCGCGCGCGGCCAGCTGGGATTGACCGTCCCAGTGCCGGGCCAGGTGGCGCCGGCCGAAGCGCCCAACAGCGCCATGCTGGCCGATGCCCGCATGCTCGAGCAGGTTCCCCGGCCCTAATGGCCGCCGGAGTCCGGCTGCCACGAAAACAATCGGGAAGATTTCGTCGCCTGGAGTCACGGCTGGGGCGCGACTTTGCGGCGCGCACGCAGGGCCCTTCCGCGCGAGCGTCGGCGAACGCTGCGGAAGACACGTTTCGGTAGGGTAGGCCGGAATCCATGGAGCAGCGCAACCGGCGTTTCCGCTGGCTGGTGGTCTGGGTGCTGGCGGTGGTCTGGATGGCGGCTGTTGTCCTGCGCCTGAGTTACCTGCAGCTTTTCCGCTACGGCGAATACCTCGCAAAAGCCGAACGCCAGCAAGAGCGTATCTTCGAGATCAGTCCCATGCGCGGCACGATTTACGACGCGAAAGGACGCGAACTTGCCGTCAGCTTGCCCATGGACTCGGTCTTCGCCGATCCCGCGGAAATCACCGATGTGGATTTGGTAGCCGACCTGCTTTCCCGCGCCTTGAATCTTCCCGCCGACGATCTCGCCAATCGCATTCGCGCGGCGCACACGCCTGTGCGTCTGGCGCGCAAACTGTCTCCCGCCACTGTACAGCGCATTTCCGACATGAATTTGCGCGGCGTCTTTTTCCAGAAGGAAAACCGGCGCGTCTATCCGCAGCGCGATCTGGCCGCGGCGGTGATCGGCTATGTGGATGTGGACGAAAAAGGAATCGGCGGCATCGAGCAGTCGCTCGACAAAAAAATTCGTGGACGTCCGGGCCGGATGATGGTGATGGCCGACGGCCACCGCCGATGGTACGACCGCGTCGAATCCGCCGCCGATCCCGGCGACAGTGTCACGCTGACCATTGACGAGACCATCCAGTACATCGCGGAAAAAGAGCTGGCGCAGTCAATGGAGAAGACTCACGCGAAGCACGGGATCGTCGTGGTGCAGAACCCGAATAATGGCAATCTGCTGGCCGTCGCGAATTGGCCGCCGTTCGATCCCAACGATCCCGGCGATTATCCCGCCGACGCGCGCATGGACCGCGCCGTCACGGCCACCTACGAGCCGGGCTCGATCTTCAAGCCGCTCACCATGACTGGAGCCATCGAGAACGGAGTCGTCACGCCCAACGAGCTGATCGACTGCCAGATGGGAAAAATTCTGGTCGCGGGACGCGTGATCCACGATTGGCATCCTTTCGGAGTGCTGTCCGTGAAGCAGGTCCTGGCTCATTCGAGCGAGGTAGGAACAATTAAAGTGGCGCTGCGGCTCGGCGCGCCAAAATTCTACGACGTGATCCGTGCCTTCGGCATCGGGCAGCCCACGGGCATCGACCTGCCGGGCGAAAGCGCCGGATTGTTGCGACCGCTTGATGACTGGTCCGGCAGCTCGATCGCCTCGATTGCCACAGGACAAGAAGTCAGCGTCACAGCCGTTCAAATCAGTTCCGCGATCTCCGCAATCGCTAATGGAGGCGTCCTGTACCGCCCCAGAATCATTCGGCAAATTCGCGCCGCGCGGGGGCCTGTAGAATTGCCTTCCGGTTATCCGCCAAGACGCGTCACCGACGAACGCACCGCCGCCGAGGTGCGCGAGATGATGGAAGATGTCATGATGGAAGGCACCGGCAAAAGCATTCAACTGGATGGCTATACCTCGGGCGGAAAAACCGGGACAGCTGAAAAGATCGATCCGGCAACCGGCCGATATTCGCGAACCAATTACATCGCCTCGTTCGTCGGCTTTGCTCCAATTAACGATCCCGCCGTGACCGTGCTCGTATCGATCGACTCCCCGGTGGGACAGCATTTCGGTGACGAGGTGGCCGGCCCGATTTACAAGCGAATCATGCAACAGGTGCTCGCCTATCTCGACGTTCCGCACGACGTCCCGTCGCCATCCGATCTGGAAACGGCGAGCAACCGCCATTCGAAAACTCCGCGGCCTCCGGCGCCGCCGGCGGATGCGAGCGTCACGCGTTTCGAGGCAGCCATCGCCGGCACCAAAGCGCCTGCCGGGTCGACGGCCGAGTTCGGAGATGCACCCGGGGTGACGATGCCGAATCTGGCGGGCGAAACGATCCGCGGGGTAATGCACGATTGTTCGCGGCTCGGCCTGGTACCCTCGATCATTGGCGACGGAATTGCCATAAAACAATTTCCCGACGCGGGATCGCAGGTGCCGCGTGGCAGCAGCGTCACCGTGCTGCTGGGTGCGCCCGGCATGCTGGTTCCGGCGGCCGCGCGGCGGGTTTCGAATTGAGGGCGGCCGCGAAATTTACGCCGCGCCGGAAGCCAGCGTCGCGAGCGAGTCGAATGGAACGGCGCAGTATGAAACTGCAACAACTATTGGCGGGATCGGAAGTGGCGTCGATCACGGGTCCTTCCGCGCTCGAAATCGTCTCCATCGAATGCGACAGCCGCAAAGTATCTCCGGGCGGAATCTTTTTCGCGCTACATGGCGCAAAACTCGAAGGCGCGCGGTTTGTCGCGGACGCGCTGGAGCGGGGCGCGGTCGCCATCGCCAGCGAATCGCCGGGACCGCCTGATTTTCCGCGCGATCTGGCATGGATCGAGCTTCTGCCGGGGACGGACCGCAAAGCGCTCGCCGTCGCGGCAGCCAATTTCTACGGCCGTCCGGCCGACGCGCTGCAACTCGCCGCTGTCACCGGAACCAACGGCAAAACCACCACAACCTATCTCGTCGATTCCATTTTGCGGGCCGCGGGCTGCATCACGGGCCTGATCGGCACCACCGGATACCGCACTCCGCGCGGCCAGCGCGATGCCGCGAACACGACGCCGGAATCGCTCGAACTCCAGCGCATGTTTGCCGAAATTCGCGACGCCCGCGGCACGCACGCGACGCTCGAGGCAAGCTCCCACGCGCTGGCAATGGACCGCCTGTGGGGCTGTCATTTCGCCGCGGCGATCTTTACCAATCTCACGCGCGACCACCTGGATTATCACCACACGTTCGAGTCGTATTTCGAGGCCAAACGGCGGCTTTTCGAGGGGACCGGCGCCGGCGCGCCGGACACGGCGGTAATAAACGCCGACGATCCATACGCCGCGGAATTGTTGGGCCTGGCGCCACGAACGCTCACGTACGGCTTGAAAACCCCGGCGGACCTTGCACCGAAACAATTAACCTTGAGTCCGGAGGGTCTGCAATTCACCGCGCAAACACCGGCGGGCGAAATGGAGGTGCGCTCGCCGCTGGTGGGGCGGATGAATACGTACAACATCCTCGCCGCGATCGGCGCGGGAATCGCACTCGGCATATCCGTCTCGCACGTGGAGCGCGGTATCGCCCAGCTCGCTTCGGTTCCGGGACGCTTTGAGCGTATCGACGAGGGCCAGCCGTTTCTCGTGGTCGTCGATTACGCGCATACCGATGATGCCTTACGCAACGTAATTTCCACGGCTCGCGATCTGAGCCCTTCGGCGCGCATCATCACCGTGTTTGGCGCGGGCGGCGAGCGGGACCGCACCAAGCGCCCGCTGATGGGCGAGGCCGCGGGATCGCTGAGCGATCTCGTGGTTCTCACCAGCGATAACCCGCGCAGCGAAGACCCGCTTCGAATCATTAACGACGTCGCCGTGGGCCTACAAAAGGCCAACGCGAAATATCGCACCAATCCTGATCGCGAGCAGGCCATTGCCACGGCCATCGAGGCGGCGCGGCCGGGCGACATCGTGGTTCTGGCGGGCAAAGGCCACGAAACGTATCAGGTGCTTCGCGACGGTCCTATCGACTTCGACGACCGGGAGAAGGCGCGCGCGATTCTGCGGGGCAAAGGCTACGGGAAATAGGCTCGGCGATAAAGGAAGCTCGTATTGGCATGCGGCCTGCACCGTTTAAGACGGCGGCTCAGTAAAGCGGCGGAAACGATGCGTTGGACGATAGCTCAACTGGCGGAAGCTCTGGGAACGGCTCGGCCCGGCGCGCTCGATCCGTCCTTCGAGGTACCCGGCGTCTCCATCGACTCGCGCACCATCCAGCCGGGCGAACTGTTTATCGCCATACGCGGTCCGCGTCACGATGGACACACGTACGTCGGCGAAGTACTAGCGTCTGGAGTCGCGGCGGCCGTCGTCGAGCGCGCCAAACTTGCGGACTTTCCAGACGAAATCAAACTCCGGCTCTTTCCGGTTGACGATACGCTGCACGCGCTTCAGCGGCTTGGCTCTTGCGCGCGTGAAATCTGGCGCCGCCAGCGGTCCGGCAGAATGGTTGGGGCCGTTGCGGGATCGGTCGGTAAAACCACCACCAAGGAGATTTTTGCGGCGCTGCTCGGCGCGCGACATACGGTGCTGAAGACGCAGGGCAATCTGAACAACGAATACGGCCTGCCGCTGACGCTGCTTAAGCTGGGCGAGCAGCACCAGGCGGCGGTGATCGAACTGGGGATGTCGCACACCGGCGAACTCGCGGCGCTTACCCGCATCGCGCAGCCCGATGTGGGCGTGATCACGCGTGTGGCCGTCGAACATCTGGAATTTTTCCAATCCATCGAAGGAATCGCCCTGGCGGAACGCGAGCTGATCGAAAATCTGCCGTGGCCCAAAGCGACCGCTGTGCTGAATTCCGACGATGTCCGGGTGGCGCGGTTCGCGGACGTGGCGCGCGGTCCGGTGCTGCGCTTTGGCACGAAAGCGCCGGCGGAATATCGCGCCGAATCGATCGAAGACCGCGGGCTCGATGGATCGGCATTCGATTTCGTGGCGCCCGGCGGACGCGCGCGGCT
>JAGWRH010000055.1 GCA_028876695.1 Acidobacteriota bacterium
CAGCGTGGTGATCCGCATCGCCAACCTTGGCTCGGTTGGAAACATACGGCGACAGGAGAAAATTTTCTGAGGCGCGCATGACGAAGCGGCGTTCGGAAGCGGAGTTGGCGTTTCTATCGATCGAGGAGGCGGCACGCCTGCTGCGGCGGCGGGAAGTGTCGCCGGTGGAATTGGTGGAGGCGGCGCTGCAGCGCATCGACCGCGCGAATTCCAGGGTGAACGCGTTTCTGACCGTGCTGGCCGAACCCGCATTGCGCCAGGCACGCGCAGCGGAACGCGAATTGCGGCGCGGGCGCGCGAGCAGCCTGCTGCACGGCATTCCCATCGCCCTAAAAGATAACTTTTACACCCGCGGAATCCGCACCACCGCCGGGTCGAAAATCCTGGCGGATCTCATTCCCAAGACGAATAGCGACGCGGCCGAGCGGCTCTCGAGCGCCGGAGCGATCCTGCTGGGCAAGACCAACATGCACGAGTTCGCGTATGGAATCACCAGCGAGAATCCGCATTACGGGCCGGTGCACAACCCGTGGGCGCTCGAACGAATTTCCGGCGGATCGAGCGGAGGATCGGCGGCGGCCGTCGCCGCGGGAATGTGCTTCGCCGCCACGGGAACGGACACGGGAGGGTCGATTCGCGTGCCGGCGTCGCTCTGCGGCGTCGTGGGGCTGAAGCCAACGTACGGGCTCGTGAGCGTGGCCGGAACCGTGCCGCTTGCGCCGGGATTCGACCATGTGGGTCCGCTGGCGCGAAGCGTGACGGATGCGTGCATCGTGCTCGAAGCGATTGCGGGTACGTATCCGAAAGGCGTACCGCGGCTCGATCACCGAGCGCTGCGCAAGAACCGTTCGAGGCGAATCCGCATCGGCTGGCCGAGAGAGTATTACTTCGAGCGCATCGATCCCGACGTGCGCCGGGTGGTGGAACGCGCCGCGCAAACGCTGGCCAAGGCGCTGAACGCGCGCGTGGCCGAAGTGCCGCTGAGCGGATTGCAGGAAGGGGTCGAAGCGGCGACGAACGTGATTGTGGCGGAGGCCAGCTATTACCACGAGACGCAGGGATATTTCCCCGCGCGCGCCGCGGAATATGGCGACGACGTGCGCGGGCACCTCGAATGGGGCGCGAAGCTGCGCGCCGTGGACTACATGCGCGGGCTCGAGAAAAAGCGCGAAGTGGAGGCGGCGTTTGACGCGGCGTTCGAGAGCGCGGACGCGATCGTTGCGCCTTCCACTCCGATCGCCGCGGCGAAGATCGGGGATACCGCGGTGCGCGTGGCGGGCAAGCGTGAATCGAGCGTGCGCGCGGAATTGCTGCGCATGACGCGGCCCGTAAATGTTTCCGGCCATCCGGCCGTTTCCATCCCCTGCGGATTTACGCCCGCGGGATTGCCCGTCGGTCTGCAATTGATCGGACCCAAATGGGGCGAAGCGAAATTGCTGGCCATCGCGCTCGCGTACGAAGACGCCACCGACTGGCGCGCGCTGCATCCCGAACTACAATAGACCAGCGCGCCGGCTATCCATTCGGCGCGGGCCGGAAGCGCGGCAATTCATCCGTGTTTTCGCGCGTTTCTTGCCAAGGAAGCGACAACGAAACCGCCCTAAACCAAAATGCCCTGGCATGCGTCTTATGGATGTGGGAAAATTCAGGTTTGTGCGGACCCCGGCAGTGCTGACGATATCAATAATCAACCTGATGGAGTGAAAGGGCTATGGCCGTATTTGCGTTTTGGGTGTTCGTGGCGGGACTGCTGTCGTTTCTCTCGCCATGCGTTTTGCCGCTGGTCCCGGGCTACGTCACGATGCTTTCCGGCATCGGCATGGAACAGCTGAAGGAAGGCGAGGGTTCGAGCAGCAAGCTGCTCACCTCGGCATTTTCCTTCGTAATCGGATTCTCAGCGGTATTCGTCGCCATGGGCGCCACTGCCAGCGCCGTGGGTTCTTTCCTTTCGCGGAATCGCGACCTGCTGGTAACCATCGCCGGTGCGTTTATCATTCTGTTCGGCCTGCATCTGATCGGCTGGCTGGCGAAGATTTCGATTCGCGTGGGCCTGATCGCCGCCGCCGTGTTGCTTGCCGGCGGTCTGGCTCTGCAATTCGAGGGCGGATCAATCGGTTTCATCCGGCCGGTGCACTTCTACTCGGCCGCGGCGATTTTCCTGATCGGTCCCAAATTGACGCGCTGGCTCAATCGCGACGTTCACATGCAGAACGTCGGCGGCAGCAAACCCGGCATCATCAGCGGATTCCTGATGGGCTTCGCCTTCGCGCTGGGCTGGACTCCCTGCATCGGACCGATTCTGGCGGGTGTTCTGGCCATCGCGGCAACGCGCGCGAAGGTCACCGAAGGCGTGATCCTGCTGGTGTGCTACTCCGCGGGCTTGGCGATTCCGTTCCTGCTGACCGCGGTGGGCATCGGACGCTTCCTGAAGTTCTACCAGAAATTCCGGCGGCATCTGCACACCGTGGAAGTCGTCAGCGGTGTCGTGCTGCTGCTGGTCGGCTTGCTGTTCTTCGGGCCCGGTCTGACGGCGATTTCGCGGCACATGGGGAATATGGCGGGGCTCGAAGAGCTGATTCCGAAATCCGCCCTCCAGATGCTCGAGGGGCCTGCAAACGGCGGCACAAAGCAAGCCGAAGCTGCCAATCTGCAGCCGGAGCCGAACGTCACGTTCAAGGGCTTGCAAGGCGAGGATATTTCGCTGGCGAGCTACAAGGGCAAAGTGGTGCTGGTCAACATGTGGGGCACGTGGTGCGAGCCGTGCCGCGGCGAAATCCCCACGCTGATCAAGATGCAGCAGGATTACAGCAATCAGGGATTCACGATCCTGGGTGTAGCGACCAACGACGACGTCGATCGCGTGGTTCCCTTCATCCACGACACGAAGTTTCCCGTGGGCGGGCAGGAATTGACGATGAACTATCCGATCGTCATGGGCAGCGACCAAATTTCCTCGGCCTTCGGCGGTCTGCTGGGCATGCCCACGAGTTTCCTGATCGACCGCCAAGGCGATATCGTGAAGAGGTACATCGGGTCATTGAATCCCGATGAAATCAACAAGGACGTGAAGGCGCAGCTATGATCAAGCTCAACTCCAGTCGCACTGCATTCGCACTCTGCTTCGTAACGCTGCTGGCATCCGCCGCGCTGCCGGCCCGAGCCAGGGCCCAGGCGATGAACGCGAAAGACGTCGTGAAGGCCAAACCGTACGTCTCGCTCGACCGCGTTCCGCGAGGCAAGGATTTCGAAGTGGCCATCGTGGTGAACATCGTTGATGGATACCACATGAACTCGCATCACCCGCTCGATAGCTATCTGATTCCCACCACGCTCACCGCGAGAGTCCCCGAGGGGCTGAAGCTGGTGGATACGATCTATCCTCCGGGCCGCGATAAAAAATTTCCGTTCTCGCCCACCAAGCCGCTGAATGTTTATACCGGAAGCGTAACGCTGCGAATGAAGCTGCGGGCGGAACCGACCGCGAAGGTCGGCAAAGCCACGATTCCCGTCACGCTGCGCTATCAGGCGTGCAACAACTCCGCGTGCCTGCCGCCGGTGAAGATTCCGGTGGACGTACCGGTGGATGTAGCAGCCGCGGGCGCATCGAGCC
>JAGWRH010000056.1 GCA_028876695.1 Acidobacteriota bacterium
TCCTCGGTGGCCCGCGACCTCGTTAGCCATCCAGCTTACTTGCGAATCATCGGGATAGGGCCCGACGCTATCCCATTCATTCTGGCTGAACTCGAAAAGGAAATCGATCATTGGTTCACGGCTCTAAAATCCATTTCCGACGAAGACCCAGTTCCGCCTGCAAGTCGGGGAAATATGCGGGAAATGGCCCAAGCGTGGTTGAAGTGGGGCCGTGCCAAGGGACATGTCTGGTAGTTGGCCCGCTACCGATTTCCCTCAATTGAACGATTCGGACTTCGAAATCACCAGTCCGGCCACGAGGGATTATAACTGTATAGGCTGGGCCGCCGGAGAGATGCGATGGTGGGAACCGGACCCGGATGAGACTTACTTCTGGCCAGAAACAGCCCCGCGAGAATACTCACTCGCAGCTTATATAGCAGCATACGAGAGCATCGGTTATACGATTTGCGATAATGCTGCCCAAGAGTCCGGCTTCGAAAAGATCGTGCTGTATGAGAGCGACGAAGACTATCCGCCTCACGCTGCAAGACAACTGGCTCCAGAAAAGTGGACTAGCAAGCTCGGCCCCTACGAAGACATCGGGCATACGACTCTGGAATGCTTGAACGGGGAGCTATACGGACACCCAGCTTACTACCTAAAGCGACCAGTCAGCCACCCGGCTCCTGAATAATCTCCTTGATCAAATTGGACGCCAACTGATTCGGATCGAGCCGCTGCTTTTTCCCCATGTCTGCAGGATGCCACAGCCGGCGGCGCACGGCTGAGCCCCAAATTCCAAACCAAAGCACTACCTCGCCGGGGTGGGCGTTGCTTTTTCGGGTCGGTTGTGGTAAGTTATCAGCGCGTTTGTTGCTCTTGTGTTCCTTTTGACGAGTCTCGAAAAGGCTGTTGGGCAACGGCCCAACGGCCTTTTTTTGTGGCGCGGCAAGGATACTTGGTGTGACAAGTAGCTTTCGGGGCGGCGAACTGCCGCTCTTTGATTGATTAGGAGCAGAAGAAGTGGCCAGAGAGCAAGGTACAGTGAAGTGGTTCAATGCCGCCAAGGGATACGGTTTCATCCAGCGCCAGTCCGGGGAGGATGTTTTCGTTCACTTTTCGGCGATTCAAGCGGAAGGATACAAGAGCCTCAACGAGGGCCAGGCGGTGGAGTTTGAAGTAAAGCAGGGCCCCAAGGGTCTGCAAGCCGAGCGAGTGGTGAGCCTCTAAGCTGTTCTTAGGGACGACCTCAGGCAATTGAAATTGGGGGGCGATTCGGCAACGAGCCGCCCCCACGCATTTGCGGTCGGCACCAACGGGATGCTGGCAGGGGCGGGACGGTCGCCGCTAGTTGGGGGCGGCGGCGCGGTCACGAGCTGGCAGCTCGCACTTCCGGCCTGCCGATTCCTCGTCTTTGTGCAAAGCATTCGGAGTCAAGGGAGGCGCCATGCAGGTACTATCCGAGGGCCAGACCATCCGGCACGAACAATACGGTCTTGGCACGGTAACGGAATCCAACAACGAACGCACCACCATCGATTTCGATAGCCACGGCCTGAAGAAATTCGTCACGTCGATCTGGACCGCGGAACTGGTGGGCGAGCCGCCCGCCGATCGCCCCACCCGCAAGCGCGGACGCCGCAAGGCGGTCCGAAAGTAACCGGCTGCGTACTGAATCCCGAGCGGCGCGAATTGTTGCGGGTCGCGTCGCCAGCCCTCTTCAGGCGTCCACCAGCTTTTCCCGAACGGCAAACCGAACCAGATCGCTGAAACTGTGGAACTTTAGCCGCTTCATGATGCGGTTTCGATGGCTCTCTACTGTCCGCGGCGAAACGCCCAATTCGGCGGCCGCTTCTTTGTTGCTTCTGCCCGAGGCAATCAGCGTGATCACTTCCACTTCCCGCTCCGTCAGCCGCATGCCGTCTTCGGCGGAAGTGGCCGCGCGACGCGGATCGATAAAGTTTCGGGCCACCGAAATGGCCAGCGAAGTGGTAAAGAAGGGCTGATGGCGGCGAATGCGATCCACGGCGGCGAGCAGTTCGGAATCGGCGTCCGATTTCAGCACGTACCCGAGCGCGCCAAAGCGCAGCACCTCGCGCGCGAATTCGTCCGAAAAGTGCATGGAGAGAATCAAAAACTCCGTTGACGGCGACTCTTGCTTTCCGGCGACGAGCACGTCGAGGCCGCTGACGTCCGGAAACGTTAAATCGAGGATCACCAGATCGGGCTTGTTGGTCTTGATGATCGCGATGGTATCGGCGCCGGTGGCCGCCTGCCATGCGACTTCGATTCCGGGCTGCGATTCCAGCAAATCGCACAATCCGCGGCGGACGATGGCATGATCGTCCGCGAGCAGCACTCGGTACGGACGATCGAAACGCTGGGCAGCTTCCGCCGCGATCGCCCGAATGGACGGATGATTTTCAAAGCCGTCAGGCGCTGACTTTTGATTGCCGCGCATCGCTCCTCCTCACTTCGCGTGATTCGTCCGAACCAACGGCTTCGACAGGCAAACTTCCGCGCGGAACCGGGGCGGACGGAACCGCCGCGCGGACGATCGTTCCTTCGCCGGGCACGCTTTCGATTTCAAACGTTCCACCGAGTTGCTCCAGGCGCTCGCGCATGCCGGAAATCCCGACGCCTAATTTCGCGCGCGGGTACGATGCCTCCGCGGCGATGGGGAACCCGCAGCCATGGTCGCGAATTTCCACGCGCAATTGCGAGGGGTCCTGCGTCACGGTAATTTCCGCCGACGCGCTGCCCGAATATCGATGAACGTTCGTTAGCGCTTCCTGCACCACGCGAAAGACCGCTGTTTCGATTTCCCGGCTGTAGCGCGGGAAGGCATCGGCAATTTCGACGGCCACAAAGATGCCGCTGCGCTCGGCGAAACCTTTCGCGTACCAGCGCAGCGCTGGGCGAAGCCCGGCATCGTCCAGCATCGGCGGATGAAGGACGTAAGAGACGGTGCGTACCTCGCGGGCGGCGTCGTCGGCGAGAGTTGCCGCGGATTTCAAGAGCGACGCCGCCAGATGGGAATTTTCCGCAAGAGCTTGCCGCAATCGGCCGAGCGTCATCTTCAGCGCCGCCAGGCTTTGCCCGGCGGATTCATGCAGCTCGCGCGCCAGATGACGGCGCTGCTCGTCCTGTTCGGTCATTAGCTGCTGCGAGAGCCGCTGCAGCTGTTGGCGCGACTCGGCGTGCTCGGTCACGTCCTGGATCACACCGATGGTCCTCTCCACCTCTCCCGCGTCGCCGCGAATGGGCAGGGAATGCGCCAGGTGGACGCGCGTGCGGCCGTCCGGCGTGCAATATCGCGCCATATATCGAGCCGGTTTGGCGTCGGAAACCGACTGAAGCACGAGCTGCCGAGCGCGCATCCGGTCGCCGGGATGCACCCGGCTCCAATACGCCTCGCGCGACCATTCCGAGCCGGGTGCAAGTTCGTAAATCTTCAAGAGTTGAGGTGAGAGCTTCACTTGCTCGGTTCTCAAATCCAATTCCCAGCTGCCGAAATTGGCGATTTCCTCGGCTTGTGCCAGAAGCGCTTCGCGTTCGGCCAGAGCCCTCTGAGCTTCCACTCGGTGTGTCACGTCGCGTGCGATCAGGCACAGGGCTATTCGAGAGGCGCCGTTCGGGGTGAAGGGAATCGCGCGTACGGAGAACCACTGCTGCTTGCCGCGGAATTGGAGCGGGACTTTAATTTCCTCGCGGCGATTCAGCGCGGCAGTTCGCTGCCCTAGCGCGCGAAGTTCGCGCAGCAACGACGAGCGAATCACCGAATCGGCCGGAGCGCCGATCAGCGATTCCGCAAGCCGGCGCTTCGCCCGGTTCCGGGACGCCCAAATGGCGGCGATGGTGTCGTCTGAATCCAGCAGTACGGCGCACTCGCCAAACGACTTGATCAGCGCCGCTAAGGATTGAAATTGCGGTAGCTTCGGTTTGCGGGAGGAGCGTTGAAGCCGCGCCGTCGCGGCCAGTTCCATTTTGGGAATGGCAGGTGCTCTGGTCCTCCGGCGGTCATTTCGGCCTAGGTTTGTCCCATGGCCCCCTGCGCTCATGAGTCCAGAGTTACCCTTATGGGTCCGGTACGGCGCAATTCCCTTAGGACCGCAATTTATGAAACGCCGCGTGTATAAACAAACCAGCGGAGAGGGAATTTACTTCGCGCTGCCATGACTGTCAAGGACGTTGTGTTTCGCTCTGAAACAAATACTGCCGATGAGTTACGCGTTTTCCGTCGAACGAATGCGTAGTGTTCCGAATTGCGCCGCATGCAGCACGGGCCTACGCTACGTTAGCTGGAAGGGAAGGTTTCGGCGCCACGCGTTTCCCGAACGTACACGGATGCGCGTGGCGGACCTTCTAGCCTGAAAGCCTGACTGCGCCGCCTCGCCGATACGAGTCCCTGGGTCGCTACACGATCCGCGACGCAGCTTTCCCGTTAACGCTTGCGCGATGGGATGTTTCCGCCCGGTACGGGCGATCTTTGCCGGTCGCGCAGCTTCCACAGAAGCAGCAATCCAATAAGGAACGACGCGAGCCCGGCGGTCTGCGCGTTGGTCATGCCGAAGAACGAACGCGGATTGATGCGGATGAACTCGACCAAGAACCGCGCGGCGCCGGTGAGCAGCAAGTAAGCTGCAAAGACCGTTCCAGCGCCCGGTGCGCCGAGGAACGACGTTCGCGCGCCGAACTGGTTGACATCCGGGTCCGTCACCTGGGCGGAGGCTTTCGTGTCGCTCGCCGGTACATTCTGCCGGCCAGCTTTTTTAGAGAGCTTGGCGTCCGTGCCGGCTTCGTTGGCCGCCCGCATCGCGGCGATCTGCCGCGCGCCCAATCGCCACAGAACCCAAGCGATGACGCATGCGGCGAGGAGTTCATAGATGGGCGTGGGTTGCACACGGCAGTTTGCAGGCCAGCCCCATTCCACGCAGCTTTGCGTGGTGGGAACCAGCCCGTTCGGAAAGCTCATGCCCCAGGGAAGCAGCGTGGGTTTGCCATAATCGCCGTCGCCCGATAGCAGGCAGCCGATGCGGCCGATTCCGTAGCCGAGCGCGGCGGCGGGCGAGCCGACGTCCAGCATGGTGAGCAGCGGAATTTTCTTGCGGCGCGCCAGCCAAACAAACGCCGCGAATCCGGCGATCAATCCACCGAACCAGGCCAGCCCGTAGCGGCTGAATAGCTGGCCAACCGGATCGGCGAAAAGTTCGCGCGGCGTTTCCAGTACATGGTAGAGCTTGGCGCCAACGAGGCCCGCCAGGCAGGGCAGGGCGATGAATGCCTCGGCCACGCCCGAATGCTTCGCGGCAAGGCCCCGCCGTGCCAGATCCGCGCGCAGCAGATAGTAGGCGGCGACCACGGATAAGCCCACCATCAAGCCGAACGTCGGCACCTGCAGCCGCCACAATTGCAAGAATGGAATCATTTTCGAGGGACAACGCCAGTTTCGTCTGGATTCGGCGCGGTGTCAAACCGCGGAACGACACGGCGCAATAGAAAAACGGCCGGGTGCCGCGGAGCGTGCCTTGGACGAGTTTCATCTACACAGGAAAGGTACTTGACAAGTAAAGAATCTTATGGTACAAACGTTTTCGTTATCCTCGCCGTGTGCGCGAGGGCGCCTGCCGCAGTTCCGATCCCCCAATTCCAGACCGCTTCCAGTAATCGATTTTCCGCCCGCTTTTGCGATTGCCTGAAATCCTTGTAATGCCGCGTCCCCTGCCGCGGGAGCGCGAGCCCAGACGAGCCAAGGGAGAAGTCCATGCCGAACTACAACGCCCAGGTACCTCCATATTCAATCTTTCCGGGAGACGTGGCCCTGGCCTTCAACAACGAATCGCCGGCCGCGGGCCAGGCGAGCCAGCAGTTTGCGCTTCCGAGCTACGCCGGGTTTCCGGAAAACGGCCGGACGCTGCGGTGGCAAACGATCTACGGCACGCCGCCTACCGCGGTGAACGTCGCATTGCAAACCGCGATGGTGGATGCGGACGCGCAGTACACGACCATCGACAGTTCCACGGCGACGGGCGGCGAAGCGCGCACCGTGACGGGCGTGCGGGCGAATTTCGTTCGCGCGAAATTGACTTCGATCACCGGCGGAGCGGGCGCGATCGTGCAAGTGCTCGGGTAAGTCACGGCTCCGCCAAGCGCCAATCGCGACCGCCGCGGCGCAAACACACCTGCCTCCCTCAACCATGGCCACAAGCAAACCCAAGAAATCTCGAAGAGGTCGCCGCCGCAAGCGCTGGCCGCTCGATGAGGCGCTTCGCCGGCA
>JAGWRH010000057.1 GCA_028876695.1 Acidobacteriota bacterium
GATCGAGTCATGTGGTCCCGGAAAGAACGCCAGGCCTCCCGTGTCGCGAGCCAGTTTGCGCAGAACTCCGGGATTCTCTTCCTGTCCGGACTCGCTCAATAAGCCGACCGTATAGATCACTGCATGGGAGCTGCGGGCCATCTCCAAAACCTGATTGAAAGTGTAGTGGCTGGCGTTGTCGCCGCCATCGCTCACGATCACCAGGGCGCGCTTGTTCCATTGTCCGAATTTGACGTGAATGGTGCCTTCGGCGACCGCATCATAAAGCGCGGTACGCCCGCGCGCCCAGACGGATGTAATTGCGTGCTCGATCTGTGCGGGATCGTTCGTGAAGGAGAGCCCATCGAAGAGACCGATTGAAACCGTATCGCCAAAATCGATCACGAACATTTGATCCTGTGGATTGCTGAACTTTGCAAAACTGGAAATCGCCGCAGCCACGGCCGGAAGCTTTGGCCCCATGCTTCCGCTGTGATCGATCAGAAGTCCGACTGTCACCGGTGTGTCCTGTTGCTCGAAAAACGTGATCGCCTGTGGCTGGCCATCGTCGATGATGGTGAAGTCTCGAACCGTCAGGCCAGACACGAAGTTTCCGTCTCGGTCGGTAATCGCTACCGGCACCGGGACCAGCTCCGTGCGGGCCGTTAGCGTCGGAGACGAACTGTGCTGCTGACGAAGTTTGCTCGCTGCTCCGAACAGACAAACGCTTAGCAGGCAGGCGCAGCCGATGGTTGCGGTCAGTCGCATCCTGAGTGTGAGGAGGAGAACCATAAGCCGCGCCGCTTGCTAAGGTTGTATCGCGGAACTGGCGGATTGCATGCCAGCCCCGCGATAACGACCCACAGAAGTGCTATCGGGCTCGAACTGCAATCCGCTTCAGTCCGAATCCAACGACAACTCCGATCACGCCAAGCAGGGCGAGAAGCGGCATCTCGCTGGCAGTCTTCGGAAGTTCTTCGGCGACTTCCTTCTGCGGCGCTTGCGTTTCAATTGCCTGCTCGATCGGCTCGGTCTTCTGTTCCGGCGTAACCGCTACGAGCGGGACACTCTGCATCTCTTTCGGGGTCGTTGCCAGCTCAGTTTCAGCTGGAACCACTTCGTTGGACGCTGCTGCGATCTCGAGAGCCTTTTCCTTGGGATAGACAAATTCTACGCCATGGTTGAATCCGGGATAAAACCACGCCTTAACGGCCTGCGGCCTGTCTGCTGGGCGCTCGGCGAACTCAATCACCGTCTCGCCCGTAGGCTCCAGGCGATAGTTGTGGATCGCCAGGATTGTCGTGACCAGTTTTGTCTTGTCTTCGTTGAAGATCTGCACAATGTTTCGCGATCCCACCGAAGGATGTGTTGTGAATGTATATGTCCCTGCAGGAAGCACCATTCCCGGCACTTCGACCGGCTGGCTGAAAGTCACTTTTGTCGCTTTGTCCATGGTGCTTGCCTGGGCCGCCATCACGCCAAGCAGGGCAATGCCCCCAAGCAGTAGCAACGCTGCCCTAATCGCTTTCATTTTTTCCTCCTGAACGTCACGGGGCGGGCGCGATCATTTCGGCGCGGTACGAACTTCGGAAGGTCTCCCGCTCTCCGATAACCTCGCGAAAACCATGCCCCGCTTTTCTTCTATGCCCTAGGCGCAAAATCGTCCGTGATTTCTGTCACTGTGATAGACGTCACAGTCCCTGGCCCACCTGAGTGCTACGTATTTCTACGACGGCCACTAGTTTCGATCGCGGTCATCGGAACATGAAATTCCAGAAGGAGAAGTCATGAAGGCAGTTTTGAGTTTCGCGCTCGCCGCGGTCGCTGCGATATTCTTCATGGTTGGACGCACCACCGCGCAGAATTCCGCGATGCACCAGCAGACGCTCGACAATCTATCCACCGCCATGCACGGCGAAGCATTCGCCTACGCCAAGTACAACTTGTATGCGCAGCATGCCCGCCAATCCGGCAACAAGAAGTTAGCGGACCTGTTTGCAAAGACCGCGCGGGTCGAGCGCTTTCAGCATTTCGCGGAGGAGGCTCAACTCGCGAACCTGGTCGGAACTGACGCCGACAATTTGAGGGACGCGATCCAAGGCGAATCCTACGAAATCAATACGATGTACCCGAACTTTGCGAAGCAAGCCGCTGCAGTTGGCGACAAAGCCGCCGCCGATCGCTTCGAAGAAATCCGTCGCGATGAAATGATTCACCGCGATGCATATAAGGCCGCGCTGAAGGCCCTCGAATCTCAGCACGGAGAAAACTGAGCTCTCGGTCGAGCAGACGGAGGGGAGGCGACTATGTCAAAGTGGATTAAGCGGGCGATTTGGATAGTGCTGGCGATCTTGATTTTCGGGCAGGCGATCAGGCCGTCACGGGCGAATCCGTCCACTCAGGCCGCGCTCGACATCTCGGCCGAAGCCGCCCTTCCACCGGCCACCATGTCTGTTTTTCATCGCGCCTGCAACGACTGCCACTCGAACTTTACGGTCTGGCCCTGGTACAGCTCGATCGCCCCTAGCTCCTGGCTCGTTGCCTACGATGTAAAGGCCGGCCGCAAGCGGATGAACCTTTCAGAATGGGGAAACTACACTGCCGAGCACCGGTCCAAACTTGCGAAGGAAATGTGCAAGGAAGTGACCGAGGGCGAAATGCCCGGACCGATGTACACGCTTATGCACTCGCAAGCAAAACTGACGGGCGCTGATGTCCAGGCTGTTTGCTCTTGGTCGGAGACGGCGCAGAAATAACGCCGAAAGCGCCGAAAGTGACGGAAGCGACGGAAGCGAGCGAATGGGTGCAACCCCTTCAATCTGGCCGATCTTGCGATGGCCGCTGCTGATCGCCTTTCTCATTTTCTTTTTCGCCGCCGTTCCGCTGGATGGACAATTACCTCCCGGACCCCAGCCACCTGCTTCAGGCAAGACCGAGCCGTCGCAACAAGCTCCGCCGCCGAAGGCCAAATCACCCGCTCCTCAATCGGCCATCGCCGTGGAAACCACCCTCGTCAATTTCGATGTGCTCGTCACGGACGAAGACGGCCGAATTTTGAGCGGTCTTAAGCGGGGGAATTTCCGCCTCACGGACAACGGGCGCGAGCAGCCAATCACGAATTTCGCCCCGGTCAACGCGCCGATCACCATTGTCATGCTGATGGAGTACAGCGGGATCGCCTACGACTACTTCGCCTACAAGGCTGCCTCGTGGGGAAGCGATTTCCTGAATCACCTCGAACCCGAGGATTACGTCGCGCTCGTCACCTACGACATGAAGCCGACCGTCCGCGTGGATTTCTCTCGCAATAAGGCGCAAATTCGTGACGCGCTGGGCGCGCTTTCCTATCCTACATTTCGCGAAGCCAACCTGTTCGGCGCCATGCTGGAAACCCTCGACCGCCTGGAAAGGGTGCGGGGCAAAAAATCGATTCTTCTCATCACCACCGGCGCGAACACTTTCAGTGCGGCGAATTTCGGCGACGTGCAACGTCGCCTGCGCGAAATTGACGCAACCGTTTTCTGCATCGGGACCGCCGAGGCCGAATACATGGCCTCGGAATCGCGCGGGTATGGCAGCAACTTGAGTTATCTGCAATCGAAAAATCAGCTGGACGCGTTTGCAAAAATCACCGGCGGCAACGCTTGGTTTCCGCGCTTTCAGGGCGAGCTTCCGAGTATTGTCGATAGCGTCGCCGTCATTCTTCGCAACCAATACAGGCTCGGCTTCTCGCCGCCGGAGTCGATGCGCGACGGCAAATATCACAAGCTGAACGTCAGCATCGTTGGACCCGATGGAAAGCCGCTCAAGGCCACCGACGCTAAAGGAAAGAATCGCAAAGTCATTGTTTATGCGCGCGAAGGTTACGTTGCGCCAAAGCCGTCGCAGGAAAAGTAGCTGACGGCAAGGAGTCGCATCATGAAAACATTTCTAAGCCGGGTGCTCACGCTGATTCTCTGCGAACTTTTGATTTTCTTGCCCGTTTGTGGAGCGCAGACACAGCAAGAGGCGCCGAAACCAGCCGCCGCTCAATCGAAAACGCTTCGAGATTATCTGCAAGAGGGCTATGTCGAGCTGTTCCTATTGTCCCCTCAGCTCAAATTTAATGCTGCGCAAATCCAGGCCCAGCGAAACTCGCTCGATCAAGGTAAAAAAAGTTGCATCAACCGTTTCAAAGACCGCACCAAGCAGCTTCAAAAGCAGCTCGATGCTGCGCAGAAAGATCTGAAAAAGAAGACCGCTAGCCTGTCTGACGTGCAGCGCAAGACCCTCCACTGCAACATCCAGAATCTCGGTCTGCTTCGCGGTGAGGCGCAAGTCCTGGCCAACAATGCCATCCCAACCGCTTACGATAACCTCAACGCCAAGCTCGATCTCGTGCAGAACTGGCCCGCGCAGTATCAGCAGATCCAGCAACAGATCGCCACGAAAGCCTACCTGACGCGCCGCTGGGGCGACGTTAAGGACATCGGCTTCCGCGTCATCGCCGCGAATCAGCAGGACGATATCAAGCGCGGTCAGCAAGCCGTCGAAGAAATGAAGCGGTCCGGGTTGCTTCCTCCTGAGGTGGAGGGCAAAGCCGTTCAGCAATACGTGAACGAAATCGCTCAGAAAATCGCGAAGAATTCCGACCTAAAAATCCCGCTGCGCGTGTCCGTTCTGCAGTCTCGCGAGATCAACGCCTTCGCTCTTCCAGGAGGCTATCTTTTCATCGAGCGCGGCCTTCTCGAAGCGGCCGATGACGAATCGGAACTCGCCGGCGTGATCGCTCATGAGATCGCTCACGATTCCGCCCGGCACAGCAACAAGCTCATGAAACGCGCCACCATCGCCAGCATTTTTTATCAGGCGGCGCAAGTCGCCGCGATCATTCTGACCGGCGGAGTCGCGGGCATCGGCCTCTATTACGCAATCCAATACGGATTTTATGGTCTCGGCCTTGTTCTTAATCTGCAGTTGCTTGGCGTCAGCCGGGATTACGAACTCGAAGCCGATCAGCTCGGCATTCAATACGCGTGGAAGGCAGGTTACGACCCGTCTGGTTTCATCCGCTTTTTCGATAAGATGGCAACCAAAGAGGGCTACGTGAACAGCGTCAGCTGGTTCCGCACGCATCCGCCCTTCTATCAGAGGATGGTGGATTCAGAGCGCGAGATGATGTTCCTTCAGGCGAACCCGCGGGCAATCGTGCAAAGCTCTGCATTCGAAAAAATGAAGAAGGAGCTAGCCCCGATCACCGCGCAGGCCGAACGCGAAGATGTGAACAAGCCCAGCCTGCTGATGAGC
>JAGWRH010000058.1 GCA_028876695.1 Acidobacteriota bacterium
ACGCCGATCACTTTGATTTTTGCGCCGTCCTGCTGCTGTTCGTTAAACGAAACGCGAAGATTTGCTTCTTTCGCCATGCTTCCTCCCCCGAAAGTCACGCCCGAAAAGTCGAAATTCGCACCGCTGAACTGCGTACCGCCCGCCCCTCTCGAAACTGATTACGACGCAACGCGCCTGCCTGTTTTATGCGCCGGCAAACATGCTCTTCAGTTTGCCCATGAATCCCGCGGGACGCGCTCCGGCGAGGCGCCGCGTGCGCGCGCCATAGAGCGCCAGCCCCACGGCCGTGGAATATTCGGGCCGGCTGACGTCCTCACTCATTTCCGCAAGGCCGCGCGGCGAAGCGACGCGCACGGGCAGGTTGAAGACGCGCTCAGTCAATTCCGGCAAGCCGCGAAGCTGCGCTCCGCCGCCGGTAAGAATGACGCCGGCGGGGATTTGCGATTCCATTCCTCCGCGACGCAACTCGTCGCGGATGAGCATCAGCAATTCATGGCCGCGCGGCTCGACGATATCCGCCAGCGAGCGCGCAAAGATGGTGCGCGGCGGGCGATCGCCGACGCTGGCGATCTCGATGGCCAGATCCTGCTGCGCGAGTTCGCGGACGGCGCTGGCGTAGGCGCGCTTGATCTTTTCCGCTTCCGGGATGGGGGTGCGCAAGCCGACGGCAAGATCGTTGGTGAAATGATCGCCGCCGACGGGGATCGCGGCGGTGTGGCGAACCACACCTCCTGAATACGCGATCAACTCGGTGGTTCCTCCGCCGATGTCGAGCAGGCAGGCGCCCAGTTCGCGTTCATCTTGCGTGAGACACGCTTCGGCGGAAGCGAGCGCCTCGAGGGCGGTATCGTCCACGCGAACGCCGGCGCGGTTGACGGCGGTGACGATATTTTGCGTGGCGGAGCCGGAGGAGGTGACGATGTGCACGTTGGCTTCCAACCGCTGGCCGAGCATGCCGATGGCGTCGCGGATGTTGTCCTGGCCATCGAGGAAAAATTCCTGCGGCAGGACGTGGAGCACTTCGCGGTCTTCGGGGAGCATGACGCCACGCGCGGCTTCGATCGCACGGCGCACGTCGTCGCGCTGAATATCACGCGGCTTCGCGCCCACGGTGATTCCGCCGCGGCTGTTCACTCCGCGCACGTGCGCGCCGGCCACGCCGACCACCGCCGATTCAATGGGCAAGCCGACAACGGCCTCGGCTTCCTCGACAGCTCGGCGAATGGAGCTGACCGCGAGATCGAGATTCACGATCTGGCCCTTGCGCCATCCCTTCGATTCGGCCGCGCCGAGCGCGGCGAATTTCACAGTTCCGTCGTCCGCCTGCTCGCCGACGAGCGCGCAGGTCTTTGTGCTGCCGATATCCAGCGCCACGATGTGGCGTTCTTTCCTGGTCAAGTGCCCCGCTCCTTCTTTTGGCCCTACCGCGAAATTTTCGCCGCTCGCGCGGCGGAATCGGGATTCACGATGGCTTCGCCTATGAATCGCAGATCGACCGAGTGCACGCTGCCGGCCTTAACGCGCCACTCGCCGATGTTCTGAACGAGGGTCTGGTATTTGGCGGCAAAGTCTTCGCCGCCGAAATGGACCAGCACCGGCGCGTCCTGTTGCGCCCATGCGGC
>JAGWRH010000059.1 GCA_028876695.1 Acidobacteriota bacterium
GGAGGATGTTGCGTGTGAGGATGAGCCCGAACACCAGCAACGCAATGGCAATGAACGTGGCGAGCGCGAAGAAAAGAGCGAATTGCGGTCCCTTTTCAGGCCGCAGCGGGGGATTGAACGAGCCGAGCGTGATTACGATGGCGGCGAGCAGGACGACGATTACGCCGCCGGCGATCAGCCATCCGCGGTTTTTCGCGCGCGGCCGTTCGGCGCTCACCGGCGCGCCTCGCGGTAACGGCCAAGCGGGCACGCATGGCAGAGCGGCTCGCGCTTGAGGCAGAACTGCTTTCCGGTGCTTACGATCAGGGCGTGAAATTCGTTGAAGCGGCGCGAGTCGCCGGGAAACTTCGTTTCAAACGTCCGGCGAACGTCTTCATAACCGGCGTTTTCGTAGTGCCACCCGTGCCGGGCGAGCATGCGTTTCGTGTAGGCATCCACCACGAAGACGGGATGGCCGCCGGCATAGAGCAGGATCGAATCGGCGGTCTCCGGGCCGATACCGAAGACGCCGAGCAGCTTTTCGCGCAGTTCGATGGTCGGCGTCGCAAACATGCGCTCGAGCGAGCCGCTGTGTTCCGTGCGCAGAAACTCGCAGAACGCTTTCAGCTTGCGGGCCTTTTGCCGAAAGTACCCCGAAGAGCGGACGAGCCGCTCAAGCTTGCGTAGCGGAATCCTGTCGATTGCCGCGGGAGAGAGCAGGCTTTCGGCGCGCAGGTTAGCGATGGCCTTTTCGACGTTTGCCCACGACGTGTTCTGGGTGAGAATTGCGCCGACGATCACTTCGAATGGAGTTTTGCCCGGCCACCAGTGCTGCGGACCAAAATGAGCGAATAGCGCGTTGTAGTACTCGTCGAGCGGCGGTTGTGAATCGCGGAGCGATATGCCCGCGCCAGCGGGTTTCAGGGCCGGTTCGGCAGATGTGCCGGCGGAAAGACGCACTCCGGGGCCGGTTCGATGCGCCGACGGATGCTCTTTCCGTTGAGGTGATGCGACCGCAGTGGTCACTTGGCCACGATAGCGGCGGCGGCGGGGCAAGTCAAGCTCCGGTGTGGCGTGTTCGCCACATTACTGTGCCCGTCGTGCCGCACAAAGTTGCAGGTTCAGGAGCCAGCGAGCAGCGGCTTGCCGCGAGGCGTATCCCGGATTTTCGGTTAGCCGTTCTTGCGTTCAAATTCACGCATGAAGCCGACCAGAGCCTCGACGGCCTCTACGGTAACCGCGTTGTAAAGCGAGGCGCGCATCCCGCCGACGGAGCGATGCCCCTTGATGCCAATCAAGCCGGCCGCCTCGGCTTCCTTGACGAATTTCTTCTCGGTTGCTTCATCGCCGCCCGCCACGCGAAAGACGATGTTCATACGCGAACGGGAATCCTTCTCGACCGGGCATTTGTAATAGGCGCTCGCGTCCAGAGCATCGTAAAGTAGCTTGGCCTTTGCCTCGTTGCGCTTTTCGATCGCGGCGAGCCCGCCCTGCTTCTCGATCCAGTCGAGCACCAGCCCCATCGCATAGACGCCGAACGTCGGCGGCGTGTTGTAAAGCGATTTGTCCTTGATGAAGGTGCGGTATTGAAGAATTTTGGCGATCTTATCGTTCCCGCGCTCGGCCAAATCACGCCGGACGATTACGACCGTCACGCCGGAAGGGCCCAGATTCTTTTGCGCGCCTGCAAAGATCAAAGCAAAGCGCTTCACGTCAACTGGTCGCGAC
>JAGWRH010000060.1 GCA_028876695.1 Acidobacteriota bacterium
CGCCTTCGCCGCCGCCGTGATCATCGCGGAAATCGACACAGGCAGGCGCTTCTCGAGAATGATCTTCACCACGCCGATTGCCGCCCGGCGCAACGCAAAAGGATCGCTCGAGCCCGTCGGAATGATCCCCGCTCCAAAACACGCCGCGAGCGAATCCACTTTATCCGCCAGCGCCACCGTGCATCCGATCAAATTGCGCGGCAGCTGCTCATCAAGACCCAACGGCTTATAGTGATCGTACACCGCCCAGGCAATCGCGTCCGGCTCCCCCTGCGCGCGGGCGTAGAGGCCGCCCACCACGCCCTGCAGTTCGGGAAACTCGCGAACCATCTCCGTGACCAGGTCGCACTTCGCCAGTTCCGCGGCGCGGTCCGACCCAGCCACGTCCGCCTGCGTCATTCCCCGATTGAACCATTGTTCCGCCAGCCACCGCGCCAGCCGGCGCACTCGTTCGACTTTATCGCCGTACGTGCCCAGCCGGCGCTCGTAGGTGACGGCCGAAAGCTTCGGCAAATATTCTTCGAGCTTCCGCTTCTGGTCCGAGTCCCAAAAGAACCGCGCATCGGCAAATCGCGCGCGCAACACGCGTTCGTGCCCGGCGCGGACCAGCCCTTTCGGGTCGCTCGGCAGATTGATGACCGCTAGAAAATGCGGTGCCAATTCCCCGGCGCGTTTTTCGACAGCGAAGTACTTCTGATGCCCGCGCATCACGGTAATCAGGATTTCGTCGGGCAGCTCCAGATAGGTGGGATCGAAATTCCCGGAAATTACCGTGGGATATTCGTTCAAGTAGGTGACGAGACGCAGCAGTTCGGCGTCTTCGTGCACGCGCAGCGACTTGCGCGAGGTCAGGGCGCGAATTTCCGTTTCAATCTTCTTGCGGCGCTCCGCGGGCCGGCAGAGCACATAGTTCCTCTGGAGCTTGGCGGCGTAGTCGTGCGCGGACGTTACCGCTACGGCTTTCTTGCCAAGAAAGCGGTGTCCATCCGTGCGGTTGCCGGAACGCACGTCCGCGAACGAAAAATGAATCGTCGCGCCTTCGAGCGTCGCCACGATCCAGCGGATCGGCCGAATGAATCTGGGGCTATCCGCGGTAGTCCAATACATCGAGCGTGGCCACGAGATTTCGCGAATGCACTCCGGCAGAGCTCGAGCCAATACGTCTTTTGCCCGCTCCCCGGCAATCGACTGCCTGACGGCCAAGTACTCGCCCTTCGGCGTACTGACCATCACCAGCTTGTCGATGGAAACCGACTGCTTCTCCGAAAAACTCAACGCGGCGCGCGTGGGCTTGCCTTGCGCATCATAAGCTATTGCTTTAGGTGGCCCCACGACCTCTCGGGTCACATCCTCCTGTCTTACTTGAACGTTTTTCGCGATCGCCACCAATCGTCGCGGCGCGCCGAAAGCTTCAATCGAATCTTCAGTTGTCGGCTCGTCGACGAGTCGCGCCGCCACCAGATGCTTTGCAAGCAGAGCTTTAAGTTCGCGCGCGGCGCGTTCGATCATTCCGGCGGGAATTTCCTCGCAGCCGATCTCGAGTAGCAGCTCGCCCGTCTGCTTCATGCGCCCACTCCGGCAGCCGCCTGCACCAATTCGCGTTGCGAGAGCCACGCCTGGGCCACCTGGATCGCGAGTTTGCGCACGCGACCGATCATGCCGGCGCGCTCCGTGACGGAAATTGCTCCACGAGCGTCAAGAAGATTGAACAGATGCGAACACTTCAGGCACAAATCGTAAGCCTGCAGCACCGGAAACCGGCGAATCCCATCCCCCTTCATCTTTCCGAAGTCCGCAAGCAGCCGCCCCGCTTCCGCTTCGTTTAAATCGAATTGCTTGCGCGTCGATGCAGGATCGGCGTAGTCGAAGCTATACGCCGAAAACTGCTGCTCTTCTGGCATGCGCACCTGGCGGTAGGTCATCGATTTCGACCACATCACGTCGAAGACGTTGTCCACGCCCTGCAGATAAGCCGCGATGCGGTCGAGTCCATACGTCAATTCCACGGAAACCGGATCGAGGTCCACTCCGCCGCATTGCTGGAAGTACGTGAACTGCGTGATCTCCAGTCCGTCGAGAAGCACTTGCCAGCCGATTCCCCACGCGCCGAGAGTCGGCGATTCCCAGTTATCTTCCTCGAAGCGCACATCGTGTTCTTTCAAATCGATGCCCACCGCCGCGAGGCTGTCCAGATAAATGTCCTGTATGTTCGGCGGCGAAGGCTTCAAGATCACCTGAAGCTGCGTGTGCTTGTACAGGCGATTGGGATTCTCACCGTAGCGCCCGTCCGTCGGCCGTCGGCTCGGCTGCGCATAAACCACTCGATAAGGCTCGCGCCCGAGCACGCGAAGAAATGTTTCCGGATGCATCGTACCCGCGCCCACTTCGACGTCATAGGGTTGCTGCAGCACGCAATCGCGGCTCATCCAATATTGTTCAAGTTTTAGTAGAAGGTCCTGAAAGCTGAGCCCTGCCGCTTTCTGTGGCTTCGATTTTGCTTGTGCTCGCGCCATCACGCGGTCGGCTCCAGAAGTTCTCTCGACGTCAACTTGCGGTCGATTTGCTGCTCAATAATGTCCAGCATGATCGCTATCACTTCCCTCGCTGCGCGGATGCCCGCTGCATCCACGCTATCCGGCAACTTGTCCAGCCGCTCGGCCAGCATCTGCCGAGCGAGCGCCAGCGCTGCCGGAGAGATCGCGCGCATTCCGCCGCGCCGGCACTTCCCGCACGCAACCGCGGATCCGCCGCGCGCGACGTAGGCCGCGCTGTTCGCAGCCAGCGCCGCCCCGCAGAACCCGCAGCGATCGAGCGGCGCGAGCCACCCGCCCAGCTTCACGGTCCACAACGCGAAATATGCGAGTGGCAAATCCGCTTTCCCGGTGCGCTTAACCGTCTGCGCGGTCAAAAGCAGCAGCCGGAAATTCGCGTCCGACGCTTCCCGGTCCGGCAACACCGCCTGGCTCACTTCGCTCAGGATCGAGAGCGCCACGCTCGACGCGTACTCGCCAAACGCGCCCAGGAACGATTCGATCATCTCGCATTGTCGAATCCGGACCAGTTCGCGCGTCGGGTTCTCGAAATACCAGATGCGCACGTACGACAGCCGCTCGAGCGTGGAACCGAACTTGCTCCTCGGCTTCCGCGCGCCCGCCGCCACGCCGCGCATTCGCCCCGCGGCGCGCGAAAGAAAACTCACCAGCCGATCGGCTTCCCCAAGCGAGTAGCTTTGCAGGATGATCGCTTCGGATTCGTGAAGGGCCATCGACTTGTCGGCGCGCCGATCCTTCAACCCCAACCTTTACGCTATCGCCCGATTGCAAGTTGTTCTCGAAGCGCGCGCTGAAACAATTTTTTCTATCATAGCAGCACAGGCGGCGCAATTGATAACCGCGCGCTCGCTTCCGTCGTTTCAAAATTTTCCCAACTCATCTACAGTGATGATCCATGCGCGCTCGTAATAAACGCTCCGAGCCGCCGTTCGTCGCCGGCGTGGGCATCAACGCGCTCGACACGATCATCCGCTTGCCTCGCTTCCCCGCTCCGGATTCCAAGCTCGAAATTATCTCAGCCGATCCCATGCCCGGCGGGCAAGTCGCCAGCGCTATGGTGGCGTGTCGCCGCTGGGGTCTGCGCGCGCGATACATTGGAAAAATCGGAGATGATCCCGCCGGCAGGCGCCAGATCGCGGAGATGAAGCGCGAGCGCCTGGACGCGCGCTGGATCGTCGCCCAGGGCCGCCGCAGCCAGTTCTCGTTCATCTTGGTTGACGAATCCTCCGGCGAGCGCACCGTTCTCTGGAATCGCGATCCGGCTATCGCGTTGCGCCCGCACAATCTGAAGCGTGCATGCATTCGGGGAGCCGCCGCGCTTCTCGTCGATGGCCACGATACCGCCGCGGCAACCCAGGCGGCGCGCTGGGCGAAAGCCGAGGCCATTCCCGTCGTCGGCGATTTCGACAATCGTTATTCCGGAGTTGAAGCTTTACTTGAATTCGTGGATTATCCAATCACATCCGAAGATTTTCCTGAACGCCTCACCGGCGAGCGCGATTTGTTAAAGTCTCTGCCCATGATTCACGCGCAGTTCAAGTGTCGCCTGACGGCCGCCACCCTCGGTCGCGAAGGAGTGCTCGCGTGGGATGGTGAGCGATTCCTGCAGTTCCCGGCTTTCCGAGTGAAAACGATTGACACCACCGGCGCCGGCGACATCTTTCACGGTGCATTTGTGTACGGACTCGCGCACGGATGGCCTATCGAAAACATCCTGGAATTTAGCTGCGCCGCCGCGGCCCTGAATTGCCAAGCCCCCGGAGCGCGCGGCGGCATCGCCAGCCTGAGCAAGATCAATGCCCTGCGCCGAGGAGGTGACCGCCTGCCGTTGCCGTTCGCCGATGCGCAGCTCCGCGAGGCCGCTCGGGCTGCGCTTAGCCCGCCCGAAGCCGCGTCATGATTCCGCTCAAAGATACCACCCCCCGGCGTTCGTTTCCGTTCATCACGGTGTTGCTGATCGTCGCGAATTTCCTCGTCTTCTTTCACCAGGTTGCGCTTACGCCGGCAGCGAGCGACGCCTTCGTGCGCGTCTACGGGCTGGTGCCAAGAAGAATCGAACTCGCGCTGGCGGGCCGGCACTTCACGCTTGCGCAAGCATTCATTCCTCTTTTCACGTGCATGTTTCTCCATGGCGGCTGGCTGCACATCATCGGAAACATGTGGTTCCTGTGGATCTTTGGCGGCAACGTCGAGGACCGCATGGGCTCGGCGCCCTATCTGCTGTTCTATCTGATCTGTGGCCTCGGCTCGGGCATCTCGCAGGTGGCGTTCTCGTGGGGATCGGCGGTCCCGTCGATCGGAGCGAGCGGCGCAATTTCCGGAGTTCTCGGCGCGTACATCGTTTTCTTTCCCGGCTCGCGCATCCTCTCGCTGGTGCCGCTTCTGGTCATCTGGTTCATGGCGCGCATCCCGGCATGGATCTTCATCGGCTTGTGGTTCGCCGTGCAGTTCCTCAGCGGAATCGGCTCGCTTGCGACGACGTCCTCGGGAGGCGTGGCCTGGTGGGCGCACGTCGGCGGATTCCTTCTCGGCGCGGTCCTCGCAAAACCATTCGCCTCCAGCCCGCGCCGCACCGCGTCCGCCTGGTGAAATTTCGCTGCGGATTTTGGCGGACTCCTTCAAGTGCGGATTTCCTGAGTGAAAGTATCGGTCGATACGCCGCGTGTCGTCGGCCAGCCGACACTTCGAGCGTCGCGTGAATTCCCGCTCCGCCAATTTGGCCGCCGATCGACTTCAAGTAATCCTTCACGCTGAGAGCTGCCGCCGCCTCTCCGATATCCACGTTCACTTCGCGGCATTAAATGCGCCATGGACGCGCCTCAAAAAATCCCTGCTCGATAGTTTACAACTTGTGATCCGCGTCATCGTCTCTGTTCGAAATTGTGCTAAGGTTATCGGCTCTGTGGCCGGGCTCGCTGGAACTGCTTAAGCGGGCGCGGTCCGCATGGGGCCCGGTGTCCAGTCTCTGGGGGGTGCCATCTTCATGAGGAGTTCGTACAACCGTATCGCTGTGCCGGATGGCCAGCCGATCGAATATCCCGGCGGCACGTTCCGCGTGCCGGACCGCCCGATTATTCCCTTTATTGAGGGCGACGGCACCGGCCGCGATATCTGGCGCGCTTCACGACGCGTTTTCGATGCAGCCGTTGATCGGGTTTACGAAGGTAAGCGCAAGATCGCCTGGTTCGAAGTTCTCGCCGGCGAAAAGGCCTTTAACCTCTTCCAAGACTGGCTTCCTCAAGACACCGTCGATGCCATCCGCGATTTCCGCATCGCCATTAAAGGCCCGCTAACAACCCCGGTAGGAGGCGGTATCCGCTCGCTCAATGTCACACTCCGCCAGCTTCTCGACCTCTACGTCTGCGTGCGGCCCGTCCGTTATTACGAAGGCGTGCCTACGCCGATGCTCCACCCCGAGCGCATGAACGTCGTGATCTTCCGCGAAAACACGGAGGACGTGTACGCCGGCATCGAATGGAAATCCGGCACCCCCGAAGCGAAAAAGCTCATCGAATTTTTGAACCGGGATATGCTGAAGGGCACCCAAAAAGAAATTCGCCAGGATTCCGGCGTGGGCATCAAGCCCATTTCCCCGTTCGGCACCAAGCGCCTGGTCCGCCGCGCCATCCAGCACGCCATCGAGAACAACCGCAAAGTTGTCACCATCGTGCACAAGGGCAACATCATGAAGTTTACCGAGGGATCGTTCCGCGACTGGGGCTACGAACTGGCCACCCAGGAATTCCGTTCGCGGATCGTCACCGAGCGCGAAAGCTGGATTCTCGGCAACAAAGACGCGAACCCCGCGATCACCATCGAAGAAAATGCCGCGCTCATCGAACCCGGTTATGAACGTGCCCCCGCGGAGTTCAAGAAAAAAATATGCGACGAAGTTAAACGAGCACTTGAAGCCATCGAGACCACCCACGGTCGCGGCAAGTGGCGCGACAAAATCATGGTCAACGATCGCATCGCCGATTCCGTCTTCCAGCAGGTGCTCACCCGCGCCGATGAATATCAAGTCTTCGCCACGCCGAACCTCAATGGCGATTACATTTCGGACGCCTGCGCGGCGCAGGTTGGCGGGCTCGGCATGGCCCCGGGCGCGAACATCGGCGATGGCTACGGTGTATTCGAGGCCACGCACGGCACGGCGCCTAAATACGCCGATAAAGATGTAATCAATCCCAGCTCGGTGATGCTTTCGGGCGCCATGATGTTCGACTTCATGGGCTGGAAACAAGTCGCGACGTTGATCGAGGCGGCCATCGCGCGGACCATCCAGCAAAAACGTGTCACTTACGATCTGGAGCGTCTGATGAAGGGCGCCACGCGCGTGAGTACCACCGAATTTGCCGGCTCGATCGTCGAAAACATGCAAAGTCTCGCGATCGCCGGTCGATAGGCGGCTCTCTCGGCGCGGCGCGATTTCAGCTCGAATTCACATTAGAATCCCGGAACTCAAGGAGAATTGCGAATGCGGAAGAAAGTGACGGTAGTTGGCGGCGGATTCGTTGGCTCGACCACGGCGCAGCGAATTCACGACATGGGCCTGGCAGACGTGGTTCTCACCGATATCGTCGAAGGCGCGCCCGCCGGAAAAGCGCTGGATATGTTGGAATCCGGCCCGATTCTCGGCAGCGACGCCAGCGCCACTGGAATCACCACCGCTACCGGCGATTATCAGGCCACCGCCAATAGCGACGTCATCGTGATCACCGCCGGTTTCCCGCGCAAGCCCGGCATGAGCCGCGACGACTTGCTGAAGGCCAACTACGACGTGATCAAGGCCGTCGTGGAGGCCGTCGTCAAACTATCGCCCAACTCCATTCTGATTGTCGTCACGAACCCGCTGGACGCCATGGCGCAAGCGGCTTTCAAGGTGAGTGGCTTCCCGAAATCCCGTGTTCTGGGAATGGCGGGCGTTCTGGACTCCGCGCGGATGAGCACCTTCGTCGCGGAGGAGTTGCAAGTCTCCGTCGACAATGTTCACTCCTTCGTTCTCGGCGGCCATGGTGACGACATGGTTCCGCTGCCCCGCTATTCGACCGTCGCCGGTATCCCGATCACGGAATTGATCGCTACGGATAAACTCGAAACCATCATCGCGCGCACGCGCAAAGGCGGCGCTGAAATCGTCAATCTCTTGAAGACCGGCTCGGCGTATTACGCGCCATCCGCGGCCGCCGTCGAAATGGTTCAAGCGATACTTCACGACAAAAAGAAGATCCTTCCCTGCGCCGTCTATCTCGAGGGCGAATACGGGTTCAACGGACTGTTCGTGGGCGTCCCGGTAAAGCTCGGCTCGAAGGGCGTCGAGCAGATTATTCAAATTGAACTAACGCCTGAAGAAAAAGCCGCGCTGGAAAAGTCCGCGGCGTCGGTACGCGAGCTCGTTAAAGTGATTGGTGTATAGTCGGCCCGCAGACGCTTCAGCGGCTTCATCTTCTACCTGAAGCGTCCGCGCGCCCGCTCATCCGTCGCTTAATACTTTGTAGGAACCATCGACTCTACGGTAATCGTGTCGGTCTGCGCGTCGAGCTTTCCCGTGACGATCACTTTCTGCCCCGCATAGATGTTCGCCAGCGACTGATTGTCGAGCTTGTAGACTTTATCTTTTACTTGAAGCACAAACACTCCGCCCATGTACTTCACGCAATACCTCGCGCAATCGGCGGACGTCTTCCCGATCGCCTTCTTCTTCAGCATTTCCCTATGCGATCGGGTTAACGAATGCACGTTTAGTGCGCACTGCGAGTCGCCGATCTCTCCGTGAAACGCCTCGCTCCGTTCCCCGGCGCTCAGCGGCGCCGCGATGGCGATCGTCATCATCGCTAAAATTCCTGCCCAACCCATGAATCGCCGCGACTTCATCACTCCCCTCCTTAATTTACTTCCTGCCCGCGGACAAATTCACCGCGCCCTTCCGGCTCACGGCAGCACAAGAAATTTCATGTGCATGCCTTCATGATCGTCGCTGCAAATCACGGTGCAAACCACCACGTATTCGCCCGGATCGCTCGGCGCCCTTACCGTGAACTCCTGCACGCCCGGCTTCAGCAGGAAATCCCAGCCCGGCACCCGCGAGCGGTCTTTGGCGCGCAGCAGCGAGAACCCGTGGATGGAACCATCGCGATTCCGGTTTTTCGCTTTCCGGGCCGTTATGCGCAGCGTGACCAATTCGTTCGCATGCACCGTGATCACCGGCTCCTTCATACCCGCCATTCTGAAGCGGCTGTCGTGATCGGCGAGCACCTCAATCACGCGCGGGACCGGTGCTTGCTGCGCGCGTGCAAACGCGAAGGTTCCAATCGCCGGCGCCAGCGCGCAGGCGACCCATGTGAAATGTCTCGCGCTGCATCGCATGGCGGCCTATTGCGTCATGTACTGCAAGATCAGACGCATATCCTCATCGGTGATCGTTGCGCGAACGCGCATGTGGCGAATGATCGTCGCCATCATCCGCGGTGGAAACTTGTGGGGCGCCTGATGGCAGCGGCCGCAGTTCGCGCGAAACCGGCGCTCCCCTTCGATTCTTTGCGCCGGTTCATCTTGTTTTCCAGCGGCGGCGGCGCTCGTGGCATTCGCCGCGGCCGCGCCGCTTCGGTCATTTCCGGCGAACGCCCCGGCGACAAGGAAGAGCGCCATTGCCACCGCTAAAATCCCGCATGTCGCGTATCGCCGCGCACTCATTGCACGTCTCCGTGCCCCATCGGCAGCGCTACGCGGTACGTCAGGCCCATCGTCCAGATATTTTCGTTTCCGCCGGTGGCGAACTGCCTCCCGTAGCTGCTCACAAACCGAATGTCATCCCTAAAGTAATAGTTCAACCCGAACTCGAACATGTTCGTGTCGATGCCCGGCAGGTCGCCATCCACTTGCGTTCCCATGAAGAATTGCTGCATGCGCGCCACCATCTGCACGTGGCGCAACTCATGCCGCCAGATTGGCGCATTCGCCAGTCGATACGCCGGTTCGATCCAGTAGCCGCTGCCATTGTGCGAGCGAGCGTATTCCGATCGCAGGTCGAGCGAAGTGGACGCAGGCTGCCATTCGAAATGAAAGCCGAATGCGTTCGAGTGATCGTCCTGCAGCAAATGTTGAAACGATCCGCCGATTTCGATTCGCGGCCCCGGTAAAAACAGGCCCGCGCGAAACCCCGCGTCGCGGTTGGAATCGAGCCGCTTGATGGTGCTGAGCGTCGAAAAATACGTCGCGTAGTTCACTTCCACGCGCGGATTTAAGCTGAACCCGCCGCGCAGCATCGCTCCGGTCCCGGCTCCGCTCGGCCCCGTCGCAATCGGCAGAATCAAGGGATCGCTCTGCAAATCGCGAATCCAGATCGGGTAAAGGCGCTCGTTGTAAATCCCAAACGGCGCAAGAAACCTGCCCACCGTCACCGTCAGGTACGGGTTCGCGATGTAATCGATCTGTAGATAATCGACTTCTTTCTTCAGCACGCCTTTGAACCCGCTGCCGCCCGGCGGCGGCGCAAGGTCGGATTCGAACGTATCGCGCGACTCAATCAGCCAGTTCCGTCCCAGCGGCGCCAGAATTACCGGCGAGACCAGCGGCCCCAGATGCGGCGTGCCTCCCTGAAACGTCGAAATGAATCCAACTCCCGTCGTGAATACCGGCACAGGCTTGATGTTGTCGAAATTGAGCTCTTGAGTTTGATCCTGACCCGCTGCGGGATTCGCGAGGAGCGCCAGCGCCACAACGTAACCGCCTGCCGGCAAAATCGCTCGGAACAGCCGCCCCGCCGCCCAGCGCCGGTTAATGCGCTCTTGTGAGTTCGACTTCCGCGAGCGGCGCAGCAGCCCCGCGAGTGACGCCAGCGCGATCATCGTCCGCCTTCGCAACAGCTTCCGCTTAAAATGTACTGAATCGAAACCGGCTCGACCTGCTTACCTTAAGTTTAAGTTAAGGTGTTCGCCGAGGCCGGTCAATTTCTATGGTTTAGTACTCGTCCTTGGTCGCTATTAGCGCCTAGGAAACATGTCGTCGAGCCCCGCGAAACGCCCGTAAGCGATTCGCTACGCGTCCCCTGGTTCCCCGCTGAGCGTGTTCGCCCGGTTGTTACACTCTTGACTGACGGAGGCCGCCGTGCCGGGTGCCACCAGGTTCACGATCGTTCGCAAGGTAGTTAGCTGGGCGGTCTTCGCCGTCCTGGTGCTGACGCTCATGCTGATCCTGAAGAAATCGCCCGCCCCGCTCGTCGTCACCAGCGCCGCGGCAGCCACTTCCGCGGAACAAAAGCTGCAAGCCGCCTCTCAAGCGGCGGCATCCGGCCAGTCGGCCGAAGTGCATCTCGATTCAACCGAGCCGAACTCCTACCTGGCGCGGAATCTGCAGCTCGCGCCTCAGCCTGCGGATGACGCAACCCCGGCAGCCGACCCGCCCAGTTCCGCTGCGCCGGCCGCCACCATCGATCCACAGTAAATCGCCCAGGCGGAATCGTCCGTCAAAAATGTAAAGATTGACTTGAACGGTGATTTGGTGAAGACCTACGTGATCTTCAACTTTCACGGCAAGGATTTGTCGCTCGAAATCGACGGCCGCTTGTACACGCAGGATGGCTACCTGAAGTTCGATCCGGTTGACGGGAAGTTCGGCTCGTTTCCCCTTCCCCAATCCGCGCTGCAGGAAGCCGTCCGGCGGATGATGGACTCGCCCGAAAATCGCGAGAAGTTTCGCCTGCCCGCCGGCATCGGCGACATCGAAGTCCAAAACAGCCAGGTCGTCGTCTGGTACAAGTAGCCCGGCGGAAATAGCGCTGCGGCCGCGGCGCGGCTAGGAAACCCGCGTCGGCCAGATCGGCGTGTACGCAACATACAAGAGCCAATACACCACCACTCCGCTGACCGAAACGTAGAGCCACAGAGGCAGCGTCCAGCGCGCAATGGCCCGGTGCATCGCGAAATTCCGCCGCAGCGCGCGCGCCAGCGTGACGAACACCAGCGGCACAATCACCATCGCCAAAATCGTGTGCGTCACCAGAATCGAAAAGTACACTGGACGAATCCAGCCCTGCCCGCTGAAGCGAATCGCTCCCGCGGTGAAGTGCAAATACAGATACAAGCTCAGGAACGCCACCGAGCATGCCAGCGCCGCGAACACGCACCAGCGGTGCCACGCCACGTTTTTGCGCCGGATAAAAATGTACGCGAGGACCAGGAAAAATCCCGCCGCGCCGTTGAGCGCGGCATTCACGCTGGGAAGCGATTTAACCGGGATAAACATCGACGAGAGACGCGCGACCCGCGGCGAACGAATACGCTCGCTGCTAAATTGGCGCGTGGCTAGCGCACCGCCAGTTTGTCGAGCACCAGGAAAAGCAGCAGCAGCGGGATATGCGCCACCGTCGCGTGCATCAGCCATTTGGCGCGCGCGTTGCTGCGCGAGCGATTGGCCCACAATCCAACCTGCAGCAGGATCATCCCCAACGCCAGCGCCAGGAAAAAGTAGCCAATCCCCGCCATGCCTAGCACCGAGGGCAGCGCGCTCACCCACACGAGAATTGCCGACATGCATACGATCTGCCGGAACGTCGCGTCGCCCTTGCGGTCCACCACCGGCAGCATGCGGATTCCCGCGCGCGCGTAATCCTCGCGGTAAATCCACGCGATGGACATGAAGTGCGGAAATTGCCAGAAGAAAAGTATCGCGAACAGCACCCACCCGCCGAGCGAAAGCGAGCCATGCGCCGCCGCCCATCCGATCAGCGGAGGCAGCGCTCCGGGAATCGCGCCCACGGCCGTCGAAAGCGGCGTGCGCTTCTTGAGCGGCGTGTACAGGCCCAGATAGAGAACCGACGTCGCCAACGCCACCAGCGCCGCCAGTGTATTCGCCGCCAGCGCCAGCCACGCAGCCCCGCCGAGAATCAGCGCCACGCCGAACACCAGCGCGTCGCGCGGCCGCAGCAGCCCGGTAGGCAGCGGCCGCGACGCGGTCCTTCGCATCACCGCGTCCGAATCGCGCTCCACGTATTGATTCAGCGCCGCCGTCCCGCCCGCGACCAGCGTCGTCGCGCAGACGGTGCTCAGCAGCGCCGCCCACTCGATCGTCCCGCTCGAGCCCAGATAAAATCCCGCCAGCGTCGTCACCACCACCAGGAACGTCACATCCGGCTTGGTCAACACCACGTACGCCCACGGTTTGTCGAATCCCGAAATCGCGTCGGCGCGCTCGTTCATTTCGAGTTCAGCCCCCTGCCCTTTCCGCGGCGCCTCGCGCGGCCGGCGTGGCCTGCGAAGTCGTCGCGGCTGACCCGGCCGCGATGCGCGCCGGGTGAATCAAATGCATGCACATCAGCATGAGCAGCGCCGAGGATGCGAGCAGCAGCGCGCCGCCCAGCACGTGCGCCACCGTCAGCGTGACGAACGCGTCCGTCGGCTGCACAATCGCGATCGGTCGCGTCATGGCCCACCATGCCGCAAATCCCAGCAAAATCTGCAGCCCGAAAAACGAGTGCAGCCAGATCACGCCTTTGCGCAGCGTGCGGCTCTCCGCAAACCGCTTCTTCACCACCCGCCCGGTCCAAACCACCATCGCCGTGACCACACACGCGCCCACCAGGTGCGGAATGATATCCGTTGCTCCGTGCCGGTAAGCTGCGCCGAGCAATATTTGCGCCAGGATCACGCCGGTCGTCGCCGAAGCCAGCGCCGTGGCGCGCGGCGAACCGCGATCCTCAAACAGCGGCGCGTGTTCGCGCCACCACGGGCTCAGGTAAACCGTGAGCCCGACGAGCGTGAGGAAGTATATCTGCGCCAGCGTCGCGTGCGCTGTCGCCGAAACCGACGGGTCGCCTTCCAGCACGCGTAACCCGCCCAGCAGCGCCTGCGCAATCACCAGCCCGAC